>CABSAH010000013.1 GCA_902475645.1 uncultured Christensenellaceae bacterium
ACGTTGCCAAATAAAATATATAATAGTATAGTATAAGCAAACAATATGTAAGGAGAGCAGCGCATTATGCACGATGTATTTATAAAAACGCTTGAACGCATAACCAAAGAAACCGGCCTTGTGGGCGGCGTGGGCATGGTATTCAAAAACGGCGAAATAATATTCGCCGCGCCCTACGGCTACGAGGATAGGGAGAACGGCATACCCATGACGCTGAACGCCTCGTTCGATATAGCCTCATGCTCAAAGGCATGGACGGTTATGCTTGCGGCGCAGGCCGTGGACGAAGGGCTTATAGGCTGGGATACGCCCATAAAGCAGGCCATGCCCGCATTCGATATGCTTGACGGCTACGCGGGCGCGCACCTAAGCATACGCGATATGGCAAGCCACAGGAGCGGCCTGCCGTGCCACGATTTTATGCGCAACAAAGTGGGCGGCAGCCGCCGCAATCTTATGCTCAAATGCGCGGCGCTTGACGCAAGCGCGGGCTTTAGGGAAACGTATCAATACAACAACCATATGTATATTGTGCTTGGCTATCTTATGGAGGTGCTGCGCGGCGGCGAAAGCTGGGAAAGCCAGATAAAGCGCAGAATTGCCGACCCATTGGGCGTGGAAACAATACGCTTCCGCGGGCTGAAGGGGAATATGGACAACCTTGAACGCGCGCTGCCCTATGTTTCAAACGGGTACGCCGCGCACCGCTGCGAATATTCCGATTCCCCGCTTTCCGGCCCCTGCGGCGGAATAAAGCTGAACGTGAAGGACCTTTCAAAATGGGTCATGGCAATGGCGCGCGGCGGCATATGCCAAAGCGGGGAGCGGCTTTGCGGCGCGGAGCAGTACGCGGCCATGCTTTCCCCCGTAATACCCACGAGCGAGGAGGATATGGACGCCCTGCGCGGCTGCTGCTACGGCCTTGGCTGGCATACGGGCGTATACAACGGGCGGGACGTTGTGTTCCACAGCGGCGGGCTTGAGGGCTTCAATACGCAGGTGGGCTTCATAAAGGGCGAAAACAGCGGCTATGCAATGATATTCAATACAGGCACTACGCCCGCTTCCGTAATAGCGCGCACAATGGCGCTTGATATGCTGACCACAGGCGCGCCCAAGGCAAGCTATGACGGCATGATAGACGCATGGCTTAAAAAGCGGGACGATATGATAGCCACCATAAAGAACGGCGTTGAGGGCGAGGACGTTACAGCCCAAAACGCGCCCTGGCTCATAGGCACATACGAGCACCCCGCCTACGAAACGTTTGACGTGGAAAACCGCGGCGGCAGGCTTTGGTTCAGCTACGGCAGCTTTGAAACCCCGTTGTTCTTCGCCAAGGCGGACGGCATGATATGCGGCTACCCGGGCACGCTGGACGGCCTTGTGCCCGACCATATCGAGCTTTGGCCCGACGGAAGCGATTTAAGGCTGAAAACAAGCGATTCCGAATTGAAGATGCTGTTTAGGAGGATATAAAACAGCAAGCGCGGCAAAAAGCGGTAACGCGCCGCTCTTTTGCCGCCATGCTTGGAAATATTAAACGGAAGGCGGAAGGGGAAATATGCACTCTCTGTGGCAAAGGCCGATCGCGCTGCTTATCGCGCTTGCGGGCGCGTATTTTGCCGTGCGCACAAACCGTGTGTTTTCCCAAAATCTGCATAACGATACGGATATATCCTTTCTTTTCAACCGCTGCGGCAAGCCGCTGCGCCGCGCCTATGCCGCCGGCATATTGATGCAAACGGGCGAAAGCATATGCTTCCCCTTTATAATTATGCTGCGCATGGCAATAAAATGGGGCGGCGTCGGCGCGCTTATATGGTTCGCGGTGTTCTCGCTGCTGCTCAAATGCGTGCAGGGGGCGCTTGGTGCGCTTGGCAATTATTACGGTAAGCCCGGCAGCACGGCGGCGCTTGTTATATGCTCCGCAAAGCGGAAAAGCACTGGCACGGGCAAAGGGTGCGCCGTAACAATGCTGTGCATACAGGCGGCATTCACGGTGCTTGGCATTGCGGCGGCCGCATATGCGCTTTGCGGCAGCGCGCGGCACGGGAGCGGCGGCATAATATTTTACGCGGCGGTATGCGTTGCGGCGGCCGTCCTGCTGCTTATAAACAGCGGCGCGGCGGTATTGATTGGCGTTGGCGCGGCGTTTGTGGTTTTTATCGCTGCGGCGCTGCTCAAAAACGCGGCAAACATAATGCTCGTATTAAAAATAATGTTCACCGATGCCGTGCAGCTTGGCAAAATAGTATTTGAATACAGCGGAAAGGGCTTGGGCGCGTGCATTGGCGCGGGCGCGTGCCTTAGCGCCTGCCTGTTTTTGGTAAACGTTTATTCATCGGGCGAAAATGCGGATATTTTTCCGCATCCCATATACGCCGCCGTATATCATCAATTAAAGTGGAGCGCGGCTATAATAACCGCGTTTGCAATAGGCATACTTATGCTTTGCATTGATACGGAGACCGATGCAAACAGGCTCACAAGCGGCATATTGCTTGCGTTCGTGTGCTTCTTCGGCACGCGGCAGCTTATCCGCGCCGTAAAGCGCCTTTGGAAGGATATGGCAATAAGCCGCGCGGCGGCGTGCATTGCGGCGGGAGCGGCCGCACTTTTTGCCGTAATGAATAAAAACGGATACATTCTTGCACTTAATATTTTAGCCTGCATGGGCATGGCCGCCAATATTATATATTCCGTCAGCGACAGCGGCTGGTATTTTGCGCTGATGGAGGATTACCGCGATCGCTGCGTTTGGCACAGCAATCCGCATCCGGACCTGATGGCGGAGAAGGAGCAGGACGCGGGAAACAGCGACATATTATAGCTTTTTTTGAAATTATGTGAAGATTCACATCGATTATTGATATTATCACGACATTCTCTGTTTATAATTCAACAAAACAAAACCCAAAAACGCCAGATTGGAAAGAAGGAGCTATGTTAAAATACTTCCTCAAGAGGATCGTATCATCAGTAATAACGATCTTTATGATTATTACAATTACCTTTTTCCTTATGAAAGCGATTCCGGGCAACCCGTTTGCGGACGAGAAAATGCCCAATCCGGAAATAAGGGCGGCGATGATGGAGAAGTATGGCCTTAATAAGCCGGTTATCGAGCAATACTTCGTGTATCTCGGCAACTTTATCCGCGGGGATTTCGGCGTATCCTATACCCGCGCGGGTATAACCGTTAACAAGGTTATTGCGGACGGCTTCCCCTATTCGCTTACAATAGGTCTTTATGCTTCGCTGATTGTGGTTTTTGCGGGCATAGGCTTTGGTGTGATGTGTGCGCTCAATCAGAACAAGTTCATTGACCGTTTCTTCATGGTGCTCTCCACGCTGGGCGCAACCATACCAAGCTTTGTGCTTGCAACGGGCTTTTTGTTCATATTCAGCAAAACGCTCGGCTGGGTGCCCTCCTTCGGCGTGGATACGGCGGCGGGCTATATAGGGCCGATAGTCGTTATAGGCGCATTCTCGCTTTCCTTTATAACGCGCCTTACCCGCACAAGCCTGCTGGAGGTTCAGCAGCAGGATTACATCCGCACCGCCCGCAGCAAGGGCATATCCGAATTCAAGGTAACGTATAAGCATGCGCTCAGGAACGCGCTGCTGCCGGTCATAACCTATGTAGGCCCCATGGTTGCAAGCATAGTTACCGGATCGTTCGTTATTGAAAAGGTATTCGGCATTCCGGGCGTGGGAAGCTTGTTTACAAACAGCATTATAAACCGCGACTATCCGCTTATAATGGGCATAACCGTGTTCTTTGCAATATTGCTTATAATATCGGTGCTTATAGTGGACTTTATATACGTTCTGGTAGACCCCAGAATAAAGCTGGATTAACAGGAGGGAGAACAAATGGAAAGCAACACGCGCTGGCAAAGCGTTGACCGCGGTACGCTTGAATCCGAAAAGATATCCCGCCCAAGCCTGACATACTGGCAGGACTGCTGGCAGAGGCTTAAAAAGAACAAAAGCGCCGTGCTGTCGCTGATAATAATTGTGGTGATAGTGCTATCGGCTATATTTGTGCCTATGTTCTGGCGGCTTTCCTATGATCAGCAGAACCTTGAATTTGCCAATATTCCGCCGCAGCTTGAGCTTTATGATCTTGGCAACGAAACATATGTGTATTTGACCAACGAGTTCAAGTGCATTGATACGGACGAAAAGGGAAACCTTATCGCCTCCTCCAAAATGGTAAAGGACGATAAGACCGGACGCATGTATATTTACGATATAAACGGCAAGCCGCTGGTGGTGAATTACGGCATATACTTTAAGGCCAAGTCCGAATTCATTCAGCAGGAGACTGCCAACGCTTCAAGCGGGCAGATAGCCGTTGCCGACGTTAACTACCTTACCGAATACTTTGGCGATAATCCGCCCGAAAGCGGCTATGTTACCATAGACGAGGCAAGGAACATACTTGATAAAAAGATAGAGCGATTCATCGTTACCTATGACGGTGAGGTGGTGCGCCCCTTCAAAACCGTTTCCAACAAAACATACATTTGGGGCAGCGATTCGCTGGGCAGGGATATGTTCATCCGCGTTATATACGGCGCAAGAATGTCCTTGCTGGTAGGCGTTGTTGCGGCAATAGTCAACTTTGTGATAGGCGTGCTGTATGGCGGCGTAGCGGGCTTCTGCGGCGGGAGCGTAGATAACATAATGATGCGAATTGTGGATACCATAAGCTCAATTCCCATGATGCTTTACGTTATTCTTATCATGGTGGTAATGGGGCCGGGGCTTCAATCCATAATACTTGCAATGGGCCTTACATACTGGGTGGATATGGCGCGTATAGTGCGCTCCCAGGTGCTGAGCATGAGGGAGCAGGAATTTGTGCTGGCGGCAACGCTGCTTGGCGTGCCTTCGCGCAAAATACTTACCCGCCACCTTATACCGAACGCTATGGGACCCATAATGGTTTCAATAACCATGCAGATACCGAGCGCAATGTTTACGGAAGCGTTTTTGAGCTTTATAGGACTCGGCGTATCCAAGCCTAAGGCTTCGTGGGGCGCGCTTGCCAACGCGGCGCTGCCGGGATTGTATACCAATCCTTATCAGCTTTTCTATCCGGCGCTGGTTATGAGCATAACCATTTTGGCGCTTAACCTGTTTAGCGACGGGCTGCGGGATTCGCTTGACCCAAGGCTTAGGAAGTGAGGAACACGGATATGGCAAGAAAACTTCTATCTGTAAGGAATCTTAAAACGTCGTTCTTTACCCACGTTGGCGAGGTAAAGGCAGTGCGCGGCATTAGCTTTGACGTGAACGAAGGCGAGGTGCTGGGTATAGTCGGCGAATCCGGCTCCGGCAAAAGCGTTACCAGCCTTTCCATAATGGGCCTGCTTCAGTATCCCGGCCGCGTTGTGGATGGCGAAATACTTTTGAACGGCGAGGATATACTGACATACAGCAAGAACCAGATGCGCAAGGTTCGCGGCAAGGAAATTGCCATGATATTCCAGGATCCCATGACCAGCCTTAACCCGGTTTATACCATAGGCAACCAGGTTATGGAAATGATACTGGAGCATGAAAAGATAAGCAAGCGCGAGGCGCGCGAACGCGCGATAGAGATGCTCAGGCTTGTTGGCATACCTGCGGCGGAAAAGCGCATAGACAGCTATCCGCACGAATTCTCCGGCGGCATGAGGCAGCGCGTTATGATAGCGCTTGCGCTTTCCTGTAACCCCAAGCTGCTTATTGCCGACGAGCCCACCACCGCGCTTGACGTTACCATTCAGGCGCAGATACTCAACCTTATAAAGAAGCTGAACAAGCAATTCGGCATGACCACAATGCTAATTACGCATGACCTTGGCGTGGTTGCCACGGTTTGCGATAAGGTTGCCGTTATGTACGGCGGGCTTATAATGGAATACGGCACGGCGGATGAAATATTCTACCATCCGCGCCATCCGTACACCATGGGTCTGCTCGGCTCCATACCGCATGTGAACGACGGGGAAAAGCGCAGGCTTATACCGATTGACGGTACGCCGCCCGACCTTATCAATCCGCCCAAGGGCTGCCCGTTCAGCACGCGCTGCAAATACTGCATGAACATATGCACTCAGGAGCAGCCGCCCTACTTTGAGGAGGATAAACACAGAACCATGTGCTGGATGCTGGATAGCGAAGCGCCCAAAAACAGCGACTATGAGATGAGGAAGGCAGGTGTTAACTTTGGCAGGTGATAAGCTGCTGCAGGTTGAAAACCTGACAAAGTATTTCTATAAGCCGCAGGGAATTTTCGGCCAAAAGAAGCAGATAGTCAAAAGCGTTGACCATGTTACCTTTGATATTATGCGCAACGAAACGCTGGGACTGGTTGGCGAATCCGGCTGCGGCAAAACAACCGTTGGCCGCACCATAACAAGGCTTTACGAGCCGACCGACGGCAAAATCATATTTGACGGGAATGACATAAGCCACCTTACCAAAAAGGAGCTGCTGCCATACCGCAAAAAGATGCAGATGATATTCCAGGACCCGTATGCTTCGCTCAATGCGCGCATGACCGTTATGGACATAATACGCGAGGCGCTGGATCTTCACTCCGAGCTTAAAAGCAAGGAGGAAAAGAACAAGCGGGTATATGAGCTGCTGGATCGCGTTGGGCTGATGCGCGAGCACGCCAACCGCTATCCGCATGAATTTTCCGGCGGCCAGCGCCAGCGCATAGGCATAGCAAGGGCGTTGGCGGTAGACCCCCAATTCATAGTTTGCGACGAGCCCATAAGCGCGCTGGATGTTTCCATTCAGGCGCAGGTAGTAAACATGCTGGAGGATCTTCAGCGGGAATTCGGGCTTACCTATCTTTTCATAGCGCACGATCTTTCCATGGTGCGCCACATAAGCGACAGGATAGGCGTTATGTACCTTGGCAAGCTGGTTGAAATAGGCCCGAGCGAGGAAATATACACCCGCCACCTGCACCCGTATACGGAGGCGCTGCTTTCCTCCGTACCGATACCCGATCCGGAAAAGGCAAAGGCAAAGGAGCAGATAGTGCTTCAGGGCGATATACCCAGCCCCATTGACCCGCCCTCCGGCTGCCGCTTCCGCACGCGCTGTTCACGCGCCTGCGAAAAATGCGCCGAAGCCGAACCGGAGCTGAGGAGCGTGGGCAACGATCATTACGTTGCGTGCCATTTGGTTACCGTAGGTTGACAAAGACCCCAAAGCAAACCTTTAGGGCTTGCGTGCTCTTATCAACTGATGGTAATGCCGAATGATAACT
Organism: uncultured Christensenellaceae bacterium; assembly: GCA_902475645.1. GTDB lineage: Bacteria > Bacillota > Clostridia > Christensenellales > CAG-138 > Phil1. Next base: position 7,283 of record CABSAH010000013.1, read on the forward strand.
ATATTAACGCAATAACGAAAAACCAAGGAGGAAAATTATAATGAAACGTTTAGTTTGCTTTATGGTTGCTGCCGCAATGCTGCTTAGCCTTGCCGCGTGCGCACCCACAACGCAGCCGAACAACCCCGAGAACACCAATGCGGGCAGCAATAACGACCCGGCACAGCCCGGCGACACCACCGTGACCCCCGCCGACGGCGAGGTTTCGGGCGATTATCTGGTTTGGAACATTGGCGTTGAATCCAAATCCTTTGACCCGCAGATAAATACTTCCAGCGCGGGCGGCAACATCGTATTCAATACTTTTGACGGCCTCGTGCGCGACACCGTGAACGGTATAGAGATGGCTACCGCCGAAAGCTATGAATTAAGCGCGAATGCAGAGGGCGTGGAGAACACCGTTTACACCTTCAAGCTGCGCAAGGATGCAAAGTGGTCCGACGGTCAAAACGTTACCGCCCATGACTTTGAATACGCATGGAAGCGCGCCTGCTCCCCCGAGCTTGCGTCCACCTATGCGTTCCTTGTAAACGATTATATAAAAGGTGCGCGTGAATACTTCTCCGGCACCGGCTCCCGCGACGACGTTTGCGTAAAGGCGCTGGACGAATACACCCTTCAGGTAGAGCTTATCCAGCCCACCGCTTACTTCCTTAACCTTGTTTCCTTCTTCACCTATATGCCCTGCCGCGAGGATGTTGCCTCCACCGGCGAAGGCTGGGATAAGGATCCTGACAAGTGCGTATCCAACGGGCCGTTCTATCTTGCCGAATACAAAATAGGCTCCCACGTTCTGCTCAAAAAGAACGAGTACTTCTGGAACAAGGACAACGTTAAGCTTGCCGGCATAAAGGGACTGTTCATAACCGACGCCACCACCTCCCTGCAGGGCTATGAGGCGGGCGAGATTCAGATAACCAATATGCTGCCCGGCGAGGAGATACCCCGCCTGCTGGCAGAGGATCCTAACTTCACGAGCGAGCCTTCTCTTGGTCTGGTTTACGTTGCATACAACATGGACGCCGACCTTGTAAACGACATCAACGTGCGTAAGGCGCTTAGCCTTTCCATAGACCGCAAGCTGCTGTGCGATCAGGTGCTGCGCAACGGCGCCGTGCCCGCGACCGCGCTTGTAGCGCCCGGGTTTAAGCTTTCCACCGGCGAAAGCATGCGTGCAATGGATGAATTCGGCAACGTGATGACCGAATATGAAATCAATCCCAACGCCGCAGAGGTTGATAAGGCGCGCGAATATCTTGCCGCCGCAGGTTATCCCAACGGCGAAGGCTTCCCCGAAGTCGAACTGCTCTATTACGAGAAGGGCAGCAACAGCCAGATCGCCGAGGCTCTTCAGCAGATGTGGAAGGAAAACCTTGGCATAAACGTAAAGCTGAAGGTTGAAGAGTTTGCCACCTATGCAAACACCATAAACTCCGGCAACTTTACGATAACCATTTACGACTGGGGCGCGGACTACAACGACCCCATGACGATGCTTTCCCTGTTCAGCGCCACCGGCATGAACGACTCCCGTTGGAGATATAAGGAGTACGCAGGCGTTCCCGATGACACCACGCTCAACCCCGAGAATAAGCCCTATGACGACGCCATTATAATGGCAAGCCAGACCCTGGGCACGGAGCGCGACGGCTACCTGAAGGAGGCCGAGGACGTGCTGATGAACAATATGGTAATATGCCCCCTGTACTATACGGTAGCGACCTATGTCGTGGACCACAGCAGGGTTACCGGCCCCGGCAGAACGCCGATAGGCCAGTGGGACTTCCAGCTCTACACCATGATTGGCAAATAAAGGTTAGATCCCCGATTAGAACTGCCCCCGCACGCATGTGCGGGGGCAGTTTGGCTATTATAGAAAAACTCTGTGTATTCAAGCCGTATATTTATGATATAATCAATTATAAATTGCCTTGCCGCAAAAGAAAGGAGCCGGCGTTGATGTGGATAAGCGTTGTTGAGGACGAGTGTACATTGAATAATCTGATCACAAAATACCTTGAAAAGGAAGGGTATAATGTGCGCAGCTATACCACGGGAGAGGACGCTTTATCCGGCATAAGCAAGCCCACCGATTTATGGGTTATAGACATTATGCTGCCCGATCTTGACGGCTTCAGCATTTTTAAGGCGGTCAAAAGCTACGATAAGGACGTTTATACAATATTTATCTCCGCAAGGAATCAGGATATAGACCGCGTGGTTGGGTTGGAATTGGGATGCGACGACTATATTCCCAAGCCGTTCCTTGTAAGGGAGCTTATTATAAAGGTGAACAAGCTGCTTAAGGCAACGCCGCGCCATGCGGAAACAATAGAGCTGCCGCCGTATAAAATGGAGCTTGATAAGCACACCGTGCTTGAAAACGGTCAGCCGATAAGCCTTACGGTCAAGGAATACGATCTGCTGGCGTATTTTGCGGCGAACCCGGGCGCAATATTAAGCCGCACGGATATATTGAACAAGGTTTGGGGCTATGATTATTTCGGTACGGACCGCGTGGTGGACGATACAATAAGAAGGCTTAGGCGCAAGCTGCCCAAGCTTTTGCTGGATACTGTATACGGCTTTGGTTACAGGCTGAATAAGGAGGAAGCATGAGCCGCTTTTCCGGAAGGGTATAGATGCAGGATAAACCGCTTGCATATCAGCTTTTTGTAAAGCTATCCGTCTATTCGGCGCTTGTTGGCGCGGCTGCATTATTATATATGGCGGCGTGCGTATTTTCCGTAAAGCAGCTTACGGGCGAGCAATGGGCCGAAATAATATGCCTTTTTATAATGGTGATAACGATAAATTTTTTCGTTTCACGCTCGATAGCCGGGCGCATAACGGAGCCGTTTGAAAAGCTGGCCAAAAACATGGCGCGTATAAAGAACAAGAACTGGAACGAAAAAATATATCAGGTAAACCGCAAGGATGAGGTGGGACGCATAATCAATTCCCTTTCCGCCATTCAAACCAACGTAAACGAAATAAACGAAGATGAGGAGCTGTTTTACCAAAGCGTGTCCCACGGGCTTAAAACGCCCATAATGGTTATACAAAACTGCTGCACCGCGTATCAGGACGGCATATACGGCGATGAAGCAATAGACATAATCATGCGCGAAAGCATTGCGCTTGAGGATGGCATAAAAAAGCTGCTCTACGTTTCCTCGTTTGACCATATGCTGGGCAAAAGGAGCGAGTTTGTGGCGGTGGACATTGCCAAGCTTTGCGAACAATGCATCAAGCGCTTTGAAGCAAGCACCAACGGCGCCGCCATTGAAACGGACGTGCCGCAGGGCATAATGATAAACGGCAATGCGGCGGCGCTTGAAACGCTTTTTTGCAACATATTGGAAAACGCCATACGCTACGTTAAAAGCAAAATAAGGATATTCCTTAAAGAGGACGGCGCGAATTACATAGTTGTTTTTGAAAACGACGGCAGGGTAATAGACAAAAAAACAATGGAGATACTGTTTGATAAATTCTACAAGGGGCCAAGGGGCAGCTTTGGACTGGGGCTTTATATTGCGCGGAAAATAGCCATTTTCCACGGCGGCGATATTTGGGCCGAGAATATAGAAAACGGGGTGCAGTTCCACGTTGCGCTGAAAAAATATAACGGGGAGGAGCAATAAGGCCAATATGCGGCGCCAAATGCCGTATCCGCCATAAGCGTAAAGGGCGTTTAATATAATGCGATTCCGGCAATCCTTTCATCATAACGATGAGAGGATTTTTTGTTCGGCAAAATCCCGGGGTTGATAAGGGGCCGCAGCCCCTTATGTTCAATCCGGCTCTGACGACATGTGCGTCAGAACGGATGAAAACCATGGGTTTTCGTACTTTGCGGGTTTTGCCGCCCGGAAGCTGATGCGACAGGCAAAACCCGTGAAACTCAAAAAAGCGGCGCTCAGCCACTTTTTTGAAGCCCGCAATCCTTTCATCATAACGATGGGAGGATTTTTTTATTATGAAAGCAAAGCGAAGGATAATACGGCTTATCGCGGCGGCGTGCGCGGCGGCGGTGATGGCAACGGGCGCGGCGGCAGGTAATGCACGGGCGCAAACGGGCGCGGCCCTTGGCATACTTAGGCTGCACATAATGGCAAACAGCGATTCTGCGGCGGATCAGCGCGCAAAGCTTGCCGTGCGGGACGCGGTGCTGGAGGCTATGGGCGGAATGCGCGGCTGCAAAAGCGAAGCGGAGGCGGAGGCCATGCTTATGCAAAGCGGGACGGAGGTTTTGCGCTGCGCGGAGGAAACGCTCAACTCACACGGCATGGATTACGGGGCGCAGCTTATAATGGGCGAATTCGATTTTCCGGACAGGGTATATGACGGCGTTGTTTATCCCAAAGGAAAATACAGGGCGTTAAGGATAATACTGGGCGAAGGGAAAGGGCATAACTGGTGGTGCGTAATGTTTCCCGCAATATGCATAGACGCGGGCGAAAGGGGGGAAATTGATATAAAGGAGCTTGAAATGAAAAGCTGGATTATAGAAAAGCTGAAAAGCATGGACGGAGGAAAGCTATGGGAAAAAATAATGCGAAGGCTTGGCTGAGCCTTGTTATGATATTCGCGCTGTGCCTATGCATATGCGGCGAAAGCATGGCGGCTGCGCTTAGGGTGGGCTCGCGCGGGGAGGACGTAAAGACCTTGCAGACGAAGCTGAAGCGCTGGGGCTACTACACGGGCAGCATAGACGGCATATTCGGCGCGGGAACCAAAAAGGCGGTTATAGCCTTTCAAAGGAAAAACGGCCTTACGCCGGACGGCATAGTGGGCGCGGCAACGCTAAGGGCGCTGGGCATGAGTGCTGCGAGCGGGGGCGGCTCGTCAAGCTCAAGCGGAACGAATACGGACGGCAATCTTTATCTGCTTGCGCGGCTGGTTTACGGCGAGGCGCGCGGGGAGCCGTATAAGGGGCAGGTGGCGGTTGCCGCCGTTGCGCTTAACCGCGTTAAAAGCAGCCAGTTCCCCAATAGCGTAAGCGGCGTTATATACCAAAGCGGGGCGTTCAGCGTGGTAAGCGACGGGCAGATAAACCTTACCCCCGACGAAACGGCAATACGCGCCGCGCGGGACGCCATGAACGGCTACGACCCCACCAACGGCTGCCTATATTACTATAACCCCGCAAAGACCACAAACCAATGGATGCTCAGCAAGCCCGTGCTTTTAAGAATAGGCAACCATTCATTCTTCAAATAAGGAGGGGCATATGGAAAAATTTACGGAAAACGCCAACAATACGCCCGCCAAGGGCGAAAAGGGCGGCATATGGCGCGCCGCGGGGCGCATAGGGCTGCCGCTTCTTCTCTCGGTCGCCCTGCTTACAACCGCAATGTGGGGAAACGGGCAAAGGGCGCTTGCAGAAGGCTATAAGCAGGCGGGAGAAAATATGTACCGCCGCGCATTTACGGAGCTTTGCGACGATATGAGCAATATGCAAAACGCGCTGGGCAAGCTGCGCGTTGCGGGGCAGGGCGGGCAATATATGCTTTTGCTTGACGATATATGGCGGCTGTCCGGCTCCTGCGTAAGCCTTATGAGCCAAATCCCCGCGTCGCACATAGATACGGCGGAGCTTAACAGCTTTGTTGTGCGCATAGGGGATTACGCCCGCGCGCTGAGCAAAAAGGCCGTAAACAACGAAGAACGCACCGCTGAGGATGAGGAGCAGCTAAATGCGCTCTACGACGCCTGCACAAGGCTGAGCCGCGAGCTTAACGACAGGCTGAGCATAGGCGACGTGCCAACAATGGGCATTGAGGGCGAGGGCTATTACGAAAGCGCATACGGCGACGGAGTTAAGCAGCGCGACGATATAGACAAATTCCCAACGCTTATTTACGACGGGCCCTTCAGCGAAAGCAGCGAAAGGCGGGAGGCGCGCGGCCTGGGCGCGGAGGTGGACAGGGAAACCGCGCGAGCGAGCGCAGAGAGGCTTACGGGCATAAGCCGCCTTGACGACGCGGGCGAAACGGAGGGCACGATTGCAAGCTATGATTTTACCGCCACGGATGAACGCGGGCGCGAAATAGGCATATCCATTGCCAAGCGCGGGGGCAAAGCGGTTTGGTTCATGGGCAGCGCAAGCGGGAACGAAGGCGCAATGCCGGACGAATCCGTGCGGGAGCGGATGAAAAACGCCGCCCTTGAATGGCTGGGCAGGGCGGGGTTCGACAATATGCGCGCAACGTATGCGCAGTATTATTCCGGCGCGGGGGTAATAAACTTTGCCGCAACGAAGGACGGCATAATAATTTACAACGACCTTGTTAAGGTTTGGGTGGATATTGAAACGAACGAGGTAATAGGCGCGGATGCGCGCAACTATCTTTTCAGCCATACGGAAAGGGATATGCCCACGCCCGCAATAAGTCGAGAGGAGGCCGAGGCAAGCGTGAGCATGAACCTTGAAATAGAATCGAGGGAGCTTGCGCTTATACCCGTTACAACGGAAACCGAAAGGCTGTGCTATGAATTCAAGGGGCGCTGCGGGCAGGATGAATACATTGTTTACATAAACGCCCAAACGGGCGCACAGGAGCAGATATTCGTTATAATAAACACCGAAAACGGGCAGCTTACCGCCTGAACGGGAATATAAAACAAAAAAATAAGGCGTGAGTTTTGGCAACGGGCATTGACAAGAAGCAAAAGGCGGTTAAAATATAGAAAACCGCCGCGGGAGAAAAGCCCATGTTCAACGCTTACGCTCATGTTACCGCCGCATTAGACCGCGCCGTTACGGGACTGCCCGCCGGACGGTCTAAAGCCGTTTATGCCAAAAACCGCCATGTTATAATCCCCTGCACGGATGCCGAATACGCGGAGGAAATAGCGGAGCGCTGCCGCAGAACGGGGCTTGGAACGGTTGAAATAAGCAGCAAGAGCATAGCCGTTGCGCTGAGCACAGATACGCTTGCGGCGCTTTTAAGGGCGGCGGCGTGGGGCGCGGAGCGGAGCGAATGTGAGCCGGACGGCGATACGGATACGGGCTATGCGGAGCTGAAGCTTATTACGCTTGCCAAAAAGGGCGACCGTGGGCTTTATGATGCCGAGGGGGTAAAGCGCGCGGCGTGGCTTTTGCTTGGCATAACGGCGTATCCTAACGATAAGCGGCGCACCGCCGCAAGGATGAAGGACGCGGCGCTTGCCGTGAACGAAATGCTTTATGCCATATCCGCCATGGAGCGGGAGGGCGCGCGCCGTGAATGTGGGCTTATAGGCATTGCGGGCAGCACGCTTATGGCCGCAGGCAGAAAAATACTTGGGCTATGATTTAGAAAAAGATATATTATTAAGGAGGATGGGAGAAATGACTATTCAATGGCTGGGACACAGCTGCTTTATGATGACGACGGAAGGCGGAGTGCGCATACTGTGCGACCCCTGCGACGAGGCTACCGGATACGAAATAGCGCCGCGGGAGTGCGACATACTTACAATAAGCCACGACCACCACGACCATAATTACGCCGCGCTTGCGCTTGGAAATCCCGTAAGGATAGACAAATGCGGGGAATACCGCGTGGGAGACGTGCGCATAAGCGGCATAAGCACATATCACGACCATGAAGGCGGCAAAAAGCGCGGCAGCAACACGGTATTCATATTCGAGCTTGACGGTATGCGCATAGCCCACATGGGCGATTTGGGCGAGGTGCCGGATGAAGCCACGATTGCGCGCATGGGAAGAATCGACGTTATGCTCGTGCCCGTGGGCGGGGTATATACAATAGATGCGGACGAGGCGGAGGTGCTGCTTGAGGCCGTAAAGCCCCGCGTGACGATACCCATGCATTATAAAACGCCCGCGCTCAGCTTTGAGCTTAATGAGCTTGGGCAATGCATAAAAATGGTTAAGGGCCGCCCCGTGCATTATATGCGCGGCAGCACGGCGCACCTGAGCGCGGATTCATTGGGAAGCGACAGGATAATAGTGCTGGACTATTCAAAGGAATAAGGGATGGACGGAATATCCTTCGCCGCGCATGATTCGCGGCTTACGCGATACAGGGCCCCCTTCGGCGCGGTTGAGGAGGGCGAAGGCATAAGGCTTACGATAAGCTGCGGCGAAAGCGTGCGCGAGGCGCGGCTTAGGCTATGGGCGCAGGGGCATGAGCGCATAGAGCGCGGCACGCGCACCGAGGCGGGCTTTGAATTTGCGCTTTGCGCGGGGGCAAGCGGGCTTGAATGGTATTACTTTTTGCTTAATACGGACGAGGGCGAATATATGCTGGGGTGCGAATCGCCTCTCGGCTGCGGCGGGAGCAGAATATTCACCCACGACCCAAATTCATGGCAGATAACCGTATACGAGCGCGGCTTTGAAACGCCTGCCGCCGCAAGGGGCGCAATGGCGTATCAGATTTTTCCCGACAGGTTCAATAGAATTGGCCGCGGCGGGCTTGCGCGCACGGGGCGCAGGGAAGAGCTTGGCTGGACAACGGTTAAGCATGAGGACTGGAGCGAGGACGTGCTTTGGACGCCCCTGCCCAACCAAAGGGATTACGACCCCTGCGACTTTTTCGGCGGGGATTTTGAAGGCATAGAGGCCAAGCTTGACTATCTTTCGGGCATGGGCGTAACGCTCATTTACCTTAACCCGATATTCGAGGCGCAGTCCAACCACCGCTACAATACGGGCGATTATCACCGCGCGGACGAAATGCTCGGCGGGGAGGAAGGGCTAAGACGGCTTATTGCCGAAGCGGGCAAGCGCGGCATAAGGCTGATGCTTGACGGCGTATTTTCCCACACGGGGGACGAAAGCATATACTTCAACCGCAGGGGGAATTACCCCGGTCTCGGCGCATATCAGGGCAGGGATTCGGCATATTACGACTGGTACGAATTTGCCGATTTTCCCGATAAATACGGCTGCTGGTGGGGCTTTAAGTCCCTGCCGGAGGTGAACGAGCTGAACCGCGGCTACATGGCGTTTGCCGCGGGGGTTATAGACCACTATGCAAGGCTTGGCATAGACTGCTGGCGGCTGGACGTTGCGGACGAGCTGCCGGACGGCTTTATAGCCTTTTTGCGGCGCGAATTGAAGGCGCGGGCGAAGGACGGCATACTGATAGGCGAGGTTTGGGAGGACGCAAGCACAAAGCAGGGCGGCGGAGGCAGGCGCCGCTATACCGACGGGCGGGAGCTTGACGGGGTGATGAACTACGTTTTTGCGGACGCGGTAACGGCGTTTTTGACCCAAAAGCAGGATGCATACGCATTTTGCCTTGCGCTTACGGCATTGAGACAGAATTACCCCAAGCCCTTTTACGAAGCCTGCCTTACAATGCTTTCAAGCCACGATACGGTAAGGATGCTAACGGCGCTTGCGGGCGCGCCGGACAGGCGCACCGTGCCGCGGGAGGAGCAGGCGCGCTTTGTGCCGGAGGAGGCGAAGCTTACAAGGGCAAAAAGGCTTATGACGCTTGCGCAGCTTATACAGCTTACGCACCCGGGCATACCCTGCATATATTACGGGGACGAGGCCGGTATGCAGGGCATGGCGGACCCGTTCAACAGGCGGCCCTATCCATGGGGACGCGAGGACGCCGAAATAAAGGAGCGGTTTTTGGCAATGGCCAAGGCGCGCAGGGAAAGCCGCGCCATACGAAGCGGCAAATGCGTATTCGCCGCAAAGGATAAGGACGTATTCATGATTGCCCGCTATATTGAGGGCGAAACGGCTATCGCCATTATAAACAGGGGCGGCGAAGCGAAGCGCATAGCCGTAAGCGCGGACGATTTTGCCCAAGGGCCGGACGCGGAGGGCATTACGCTTGAGCACAGCATGACCGATGCGCTTACAAACAGGCGCCATAGCTGCGAAAACGGCGCGATAAGCATTGATTTGCAGCCATATTGCGGGGCGTTATTGATATGCCAAGCATAATATGATAGAATATGAACAAGGCAAAAAAACGCCCGAAGCGGGCGAATAATATTCCGACGGAGGATAAACCGAAATGATTGAAAAGACCATGACCATTGAACAGATATTGCGCACGGACGCGGGGCTTGCGGACATATTGCTTGCAAGCGGTATGCATTGCTTGGGCTGCGTTATGGCGAGCGGCGAAAATTTGGAGCAGGCCTGCGCGGTGCATGGCATTGATGCGGACAAGCTGACCAAGCAGCTTAATGACTACCTTGCCGCAAAATAATCCCCGCGCGGGTATTTTGAAGCTTGTTAGGGGGGCTGCGGTCGCGGCCCTTTATGCATTGCTTACGCTTGCCATTGCGCCCATAAGCAGCGGGCTTATGCAGCTTAGGCTTTCCGAGGGGCTTTGCGTACTGCCGTATTTTTCGCCGGAAACGGCAATAGGCCTTTTTATCGGGTGCGCGGCGGCAAACCTGCTTACGGGGGCAATGTGGTTCGATATTGTGTTCGGCAGCCTTGCAACGCTTGCGGCGGGGCTTATAACCGCATACATGGGCAAAAGGGGCATGAGCAAATGGCTTGCGCCGCTGCCGGCGGTTGTTGTTAACGCGCTTGTTGTGGGCGCGGTGCTGTGCTTTGGCTATAATGTTGGGCCAAGCTACCCGGTATGCGCGCTGTATGTGGGCGCGGGGCAGGCAATAAGCTGCTATGCGGTGGGCATGCCCGTTTTCGCGGCGCTCAATCCAATCAAAAAACGCCTGTTTGGCTAATAAAAAGGAAAATTGGATTGCACTCTTTCTGCCTTTTTTCTGCACTTTTTTTGCCTTTTTTTTGCCCTTGCAATGCGCTTTTGGGCGGGTTATAATGTTTACGATGAAAGAATTGTCAAGGGGCGGCC
>CABSAH010000014.1 GCA_902475645.1 uncultured Christensenellaceae bacterium
TTCAAGGTAGACGAGCAGCCCCGTCCGGACAGCACCGCGGAAAAGCTTGCCAACCTCAAGCCCGCCTTCAAGCGCGACGGCGGCACCGTAACCGCGGGCAACGCCTCCGGCATTAACGACGGCGCGGCCGCGCTGGTCATAATGAGCGCGGAAAAGGCCAAGGAGCTTGGCGTAAAGCCCCTTGCCAAGATAGTCACCGGCGCGAGCGCGGGCGTAGACCCCAGCATAATGGGTATCGGCCCCGTGTACGCCACCCGCAAGGCCCTGAAGAAAGCCAATCTGGAGCTGAAGGACATAGACCTTATCGAGGCCAACGAAGCCTTCGCCGCGCAGAGCGTTGCCGTTGCCAACGAGCTTGGCTTCGATATGGATAAGGTAAACGTAAACGGCGGCGCCGTAGCCCTCGGCCATCCCATCGGCGCATCCGGCTGCCGTATACTCGTAACCCTGCTTTACGAGATGAAGCGCCGCAATGCCAAGTACGGCCTTGCCACGCTGTGCGTAGGCGGCGGCATGGGCGTTGCCACCATAGTGGAGGGCATGTAATTAAACGCGGCTTGATTTAAGCGCATAAGGGCGGGCTGATGTCCGCCCTTTTACAATGTCAAGAAAGCCCGGAAAACTGCCGCTTTTTCAGCATACTTGAAGCGGAGCATATGTTATGATAAAATTTACGGTACATTCTATATATACGGAGAAAACGCATGGATACAGCAGCTACGCGGCGCGGCCTTAACGCAAACCAATTAAAGCTTATAGCCATAGCCGCAATGACAATAGACCACCTTGCATGGACGCTTTGGCCCGGCTATTCGCATACCCCCGCCGCCATAGCCTGCCACATAATAGGCAGGCTTACCGCGCCCATAATGTGGTTCTTCATAGCGGAAGGGTATCATTATACGCATGACGTGAATAAATATACGCTGCGGCTCTTTATACTTGCGCTCGTTTCGCATTTTGCGTATAATTTCTGCTTCGGCATATCGTTCATACCGTTTAAGGACGGCGTATTCAATCAAACAAGCGTTGCGTGGTCGCTTGCGTGGGGCTTGGTGCTGCTGCGTGTAAACGATTCAAAGCGCCTGCCGCAGTGGGTAAAGGCGGTAATCGTATTCGCGGTATGCGCAATAACGTTCCCGTCGGACTGGAGCTGCGTTGCCGCCGTAGCCATACTTTTCATCGGCGGCAGGCGCGGCAATTTTAAGCAGCAGATGCTTTGGATGATGATATGGAGCGCAACATACGCCGCGGTGTATTTTATATTCCTTGACAGGATATACGGCATTATTCAGCTTTGCACCTGCCTTACAATACCGCTGCTAAGGCTGTATAACGGCGAACGCGGAAGGCTTGGAGGCATGGGGAAGCTATTTTATATTTACTATCCGGCGCATCTTTTCGTTATGGGCATTATCCGCGTATTGCTTTGGGGGTGACGCGCACCGCTATAAATGGTATAATATAGCCAAACTAAACAGGAGGGATTTTACAGATGGAAAAACCGGTACTTGTCATAATGGCGGCGGGAATGAGCAGCCGCTACGGCAGCCTTAAGCAGATAGACCCCGTGGACGAGGAAGGGCATATAATAATAGACTTTTCCGTATTCGACGCCCGCCGCGCCGGATTTGACGAGGTGATATTCCTTATAAAGAAAAACATAAGCGGCGCGTTCCATGCCGCGATTGGCGACAGGGTATCCAAATACATAAAGGTGAGCTACGCTTATCAGGAGCTTGATATGCTGCCCGAGGGCGTTACCCTGCCCGAACGCCGCGAAAAGCCGCTTGGCACTACCCATGCCGTGCTGTGCGCGCGTCCCGCCGTGGGCGCAAGGCCGTTTGCCGTTATAAATGCGGATGATTACTACGGGCCGGAGGCGTTTGAGCATCTTTATAAATTCCTGACGGGCGAGCATGGCGCAAACGAGCATCTTGCCGTGGGCTATCCCGTGGAAAACACCCTGCCCGAAAACGGCGAGGTTACGCGCGGCGTATGCCAAGTGAACGGGGAAAACTGCCTAACGTCAATAGTTGAGCGGATGCGCATTGCGCGCGCGGATTGCGGCGCCGTTGCCACGGAGGAGGACGGCACCACCGTTGAAATTCCCCGCGGCACAACCGTTTCAATGAACTGCTGGGGCTTTTCAAACAGCATATTCGATATTCTTGATGACAGCTTCCGCCGCAACATAGCTGCCGGCCTTGAAAAGAACCCCCTGAAGTACGAGGATTTGCTGCCCGTTGCCGTATGCAATGCAATACAGGCGGGCAAGGCGAAGGTACACGTTGAACCCACGCACGATGCATGGTTCGGCGTAACGCATAAGGACGATAAGCCCGTTGTTATGCAAAAGCTCAGGGAGCTGAAGCAAAAGGGCGTATATACCGATAAGCTTTGGAGCTGATTTATGTCTGACGGCCAAACGCCCTAAAGCCAACACACATAACGCTAACAACGCCTCGTGCGGGGAAATAACCGCCGGGGCGTTTTCTGTTTGTTGGGGGAGCGGCAAAGCCACAGCCGTGCCTGACGGCCGATATATACTCCGCGCGGACTGCATCTTGCCCGCCAAAATCGGCCATTTACCGATGAATTCGGGACAAAACGGAGCATTTCTTTTATAATATGCTTACAAGGGCAAAGGAAACGAGGTGATACCCATGAAGGTGGAAATAAAGGTGCTGCCGGAATTAAAGGAGCCGTATGCCGTGATATACGCAGGCGATATAACGCCCGAAATACGCCGCGCGGCGGCATTGCTGGAAAAGGAAGCGCCAAATGTAATCCCCGTAAGGGAAAACGACAGCATAATAGTGCTTCGCCCCGATGAAATATACATGGTTCGGGCGGAAAACGAAAGGACGGCCGTATATACCAAAGCAAAGCGGTATGACGGCGGCAAGCGGCTTTACGAATTTGAAGAAATACTCGGTAAAGGGTTTATGCGGATATCCAAAGGGGCGCTTGCGAACCTAAGCTGCATTGACCATGTTGAACCGACATTGGGTGGGCTTATGCTCCTTGTTCTTAAAAACGGCTGCAAGGAGTGCATCTCGCGTAAGTATCTGCCCGCTTTCAAAAAATACCTTGGACTGTAAGGAGGCATATATGGTGAAGAAATTACTTAAAAAGATTCACTCGGGCGTTGGCATGGGCTGCTTCGTTTTTGTTGCAATGCTTTTCATCGCCCCTGCTTTTGCGGGCGGCGCAAACGCTTTCTTTGCGGCAAGAACGGGTGAGGAATGGCAGTTTAGCGCGCTCTGCTTTATCGTAATATCATTGGGCTTCAATGTTCCTTCCCTGATTTACGAAAACGAGCGGCTTGCCCTGTGGCTCAGGACGCTGATACACATGGTTATAGGCACGGCGGTTTATCTGCTTACGGCGTATTTTGCGGGCTGGATGGATTCTGACATAGGAAGTGTAGCGCAGGGGCTTTTGATTGCGTTGGGCTCCGCCGCCGTAATATGGCTTTGCATTTTTCTGTATATCAAGGCGCAGGTGAGGAAACTGAACCGAAAAATAAAGGAAAAGCAGCAAAACGGATAGACTCTCGCGCAAAGCAACGTTCACCAAAGGCGCGGCCGGCAGTATATCGGCTGCGCTTTTCCCGCCCCATGCAGCGCCGTTCACGGAAAATTTACACAATCCCTATTAAACGGGTATTGAAGCGCCCGCCGCAAGCATTGTATAATTATTAGGGCGGATATATTGCATATGCCAAGTCTATTTCAACGCTTATCAGGAGGTGTTTATGATGAAACGAATGTTGATACTTGTTCTGCCGCTCGTTGCGGCGCTTCTGTTCGGATGCCAAAATACCCCCTTTTCCTTGGACGAAGGGCGGTATATACCCGAACAATCCGAAAAGGACGATATGGCCGTTCCCTATCTTCTTATTGGGGAAGATAATCGTATTGATGTCATTCAGGATATACTCGTATCGTATCAACCGTCCGGCACAATGACGCTAAACCGAAACGAAGTGATACTGGAAACGGAATTTGCGGACAGCACATGCAAATGGACGTTTGAATTGATTGATAACAACAAGCTTAAATTCGTGTCCGCCAAGTCCTCCGTTCCGTATAAGGAAGAGCTTTGGGAGGACGGCATGGTGTTTGTGCTTGCAAAATAAGGCGCATGAAGGCCGCCCCTTGGAATTTTTTGGCATCGACCCCATAACAAATCCTCCGCATTATGCAGTGTGCGGAGGATTCGCTGCATTATGACCTCCCCGCATTTGCAGGGAGGCCGTTTTGTTTTATGGACTCAGCTCTTTTTAGCCATTTTGCCGCTGTGATGCACGCCGCGCTTATCGGGCAGGTTTTCCCACATTTCGTCCGCAACCTTTGCCCACTTTGCCGCCGCGTCCACGCACCGGCCGCAGTAATCGCACGCCCTTTCGGGGCTCATAAGGTCGGTTGAATGTGCGCCGGATTCGTCAACAATATCCGTAAGGCGGCCCGGGTTATCCAGCACGGGGCATGGCCTTAGCATATTTTCGTTGAAGGGCTGGCTGCGCCTGTACGCCATGAACAGCGGGGATTGATACGCCTCCAGCAGCGTCTTTTCCCTTATGTTGGAATCGGAATAATGCACGAATGCGCAGGGCTCGACATCGCCGTTGGCGTTTATGTGGCAATATCCGCGCCCGCCCGCTATGCAGCCGCCAACCGCGTCGCCGTCGTTCCAGAAGTCCATTGTGAACAGCGGCTTGGTTTCGCGGAACTTCTGTATCTGCTCATACATGAATTTGCGCTGCTCCGCGCTTACCATAAGCTCCGGCACGGCGTCCGCGCCGATGGGCATATATGTGAACAGCCATGCGAACTTGGCGCCCATGTCTATCATGGAATCCATGTATTCCTCGCTCCCTATAACCTCCGCATTCTTGCTGGTGTAGCAGCAGGATATGCCGAACAGAAGCTTGCGCTGCTTCAGCCGCTCCATGGCCTCTATAACCTTATTGTATGTGCCTGCGCCGCGGCGGAAGTCCGTCGCCTCCTCAAAGCCCTCTATGCTTATTGCCGGAACAAAGTTCTTAACGCGCAGCATTTCATCCGCAAACGCATCGTCTATAAGCGTGCCGTTGGTGAAGGCCAAAAACGCGCAGTCCTTATGCTTTTCGCAAAGCCTTATAAGGTCGTTTTTCCTTACAAGCGGCTCGCCGCCCGAATAGATATAGATATACGTTCCAAGCTCCTTGCCCTGGCGGATTATGCTGTCCAGCTCATCAAAGGAAAGGTTCAGCTTGTTGCCGTATTCCGCCGCCCAGCAGCCCGTGCAGTGCAGATTGCAGGCGGAGGTGGGGTCCATAAGTATTGCCCACGGTATGTTGCAGCCGTATTTTTCCTGATTGGCTATCGTTACGGGCGTGCCTATGAGGGAGGCGTTTATTACCGCGCCCTCTATCAATGCGCGGCGCTGCCCGTCGTCAATGTCCGTCCACAGGCTTTTTACCAGCCTGTACCAGTTGTTGTCCTTATCCTGAATCGCCTTGCGTATTGCCCTAACCTGGTCCGTTACGCTGTCTCCGTTCTTGTCGTTGCTTTCAAGCCAATCCAAAAGCTTGGGGATATTCTTGTCGGGGTCCTTATCAACATAGCTGTACATTTGCTTCATTGCAAAGCTCTTTACCGCATCCGATACTTTCATTTATAAATGCTTCCTTTCATTAAGATTATAAGGCGATTTTATTAAAAGCATCGGCCGTATTCCATAAATAAAAGGGCGGTTCATGCCAAATTGGTAAAAACCGCCCTTTTTATCTGATTATATATTGTTGCAATTTCAAACCCGTTGTAGCATCACGGTGTTTTGCCTGTTGCATGCTCAACAAAGCCGGTTAAAAGCTCGCCAAGCGAATCCACGCTTTTGTCTATATCGTCCTCCATCCTGCCCCAAATGAACCTTAGGAAAAAGCCCAGGAACGCATAGCGGCATATGCCCGCAATCTCGCGCAGCCTTATATCCGTATTGCCGCCGCCCTGCGCGGAGTCCGCCCGCTTGACCTGCCTATAAAAAACGTCGTCCGTAATCGAAAAAACGTAGCGCTCCAGCACATCGCGCGAAATGGAATTGTATATGTGGTATATCAGCTTTTCGCTGCGCTTGCAGTCCGCAAGCAGCGCCTTGGTTGCCGCGCGCCAGCCAACATCCTCCATATACTCCTCCTCGGTATATTTGCCGAAGCGATGCTCAAGGAAGGCGTTAAGCAGGGCATATATATCCTGATAATGATAATAAAACGTGTTCGGGCTAATGTCGCACCGCTTGACCAATGCGGACACCGTTATTTTATCGAACGGAATTTCCGTAAGCATCTGCTCAAACGTTGCCAAAATTAAGCGTTGAGTATATCTCGCCATGCGGCAGGCCCCCTTTAATGATTATTGTATATTTTATCTTACCATATTTTAATGCGCCGTTTCAACCGCCAAGCCGCGAACCGGCAAATAAAAATATCTCCTTTGCCCTGCGCGCAAGGCTGCGGCTTATTGGTATATGCGCGCCGCTTTTTAATATAAATTCACCGGGCAGCATGGCGGCAAGGCAGGCCGTGTTCACACAATAGCTATTGTGGCAGCGGCAGTAGCACGCTTCGTCCAGCCCCGCCACAAGCTCCTTTGGCGCGGCGCTCGTCCAGTATTCGCCGTCCGCCGTAACCACCTTTGTGCGCCGCAATACCCGTTCAAGGTACTGCACCCTGTCCCACGGCATACGCAGCGCATTGGCGCCGCTCGTTATGACTATATAGTTCGCCTTGGCGCTTTCGCGGCGGCGCGCGGCCTTTTCAAGCGCGGCTTCAAGATATGTTTCGCTTTGCGATTTTAGCACAAAGAACACATGCTCCGCATCGTATACCCTTGTTGCGTATTCTATATGCCCGCTTAAAAATATAATCTGGCACTCCGGCGCAAGCTCGTTTATGCGCTTTGCAAGCTCTATCCCGTCCATGGCTTGCATCTGTATATCCAGCACCGCAATGTCCACGGCATAGTTATCCTCGCTTATGGCATATATCAAATTCTCGGCCCCGGTAAAAAGGCTTATATTTGCGGAGCCGAATCCGGCGTAGGAGCCTATCTGCCCCGCCGTATGGCGGCCATGCAGGGCGTCGTCATCGCAAATGGCAATGTTCAGCATATTTCGCCCTCCGTCCGCGCTTCTTCCTGCGGCGCCTGCATTGTAATGACCGCGCTGAATACGCCGCCCATTGTTCCGGTTATGAACGTGCCGTTATATCTATTGGCAACGCTGTTGAGTATGCCCGTGCCAAGCCCGCGTTCAAGGCCGTATATCCTCGCCTTTTTGCGCGTATCTGTTCGCCCCGCGGAATTTTCAATCCTTATCGTGCAGCAGCCGTTTTCCTCCCGCGCCCATATGCGTATGAAGGGGGCTGCGTCCTTAACGGCGCGGCAGGCTTCCTCGGCATTGTTGAGCATATTGCCCAAAACGATTATCATATCCGCATTGGCGATGCCGGATTCATACGGCAGCGCAATGTCCGTTTCCACGCTTATGCCGCTCCCCTTCAGCTTTTCAATGCGGGGCGCCATAAATGCATCGACTATGCGGTTTTCGCATTGGCCCAGCGCGGATGAAAACGTATGCCTCGGTATTATCTCCGCGGCGTATTTTGCGGCCTGCTCCGTATCCCCGTTTGAAAGCAGCGCCTGAATGGTATACATATGGTTGGCAATATCGTGCCTGAGCGTGCGCACGGTTTCATATTGATCCGCAAGCGCGGCGTAATGCGTTTTTTCGCTTTCTATCTGCTCGCTGAGCATTGCGTTGCTCAGCTTCAATTCCGCCCTTTGCGACATTCCGCGCACCGCAAGATAGAGCGAAACGTCGCTGACTACGCAGAACAGCACCGTGCCTATGCGCGCTATGTACACCATTTCCATATCGGGCGGGTCAAGTATCCACATGCTCATAACCACCTGCGCAATGGGAAATATTGCAAACAGCGCAAGCTCGCCCCATGTAAGCTTATCCGACGAACGGTTTATAACCAGCGTTGAAAGGAACAGCAGCGCCGCAAACATTACAATATATATAACATACCATGTTAAAAGGTTCAGCGGGGAATTGTAGATTTGGGCGGAGCTTGTATAATGCACGTTGAATATAAGCTGCGCCATAACCTCGCAAATGGCCTCGTGCATAAAAACAAGGCTTACGCATAAAATAACCTTCATTCGCTTATCCGTAAACAGAAACAGGCACCAGCCCATATCCCATACAACGGCTATGCTCATTTTAATAAGCGGCAGCGTATCCGCGGGCAGGAGCAGCATACCGTATAAGCTGGCGTAAAATACAACAAACAGCGTTAAAACGGCCGTAAGCGCAAAATTGAACCGCGGCTTTAATACGGACAGCACAAACACCGCCATCAAAAGCCCTATTACTCCATTGCCTATCAATGAAATAGCAAAATTGCTCATACATGCTCCCCTCCCGTTGCGGAATAAAGGCACGAAACGCCCATTTATCCAATGGTATAATACGCAGCCCCGCATGTCAAGCGAATGCAAAATATTACATCAAAACAGCACTTTATTACATACGCGCGCATATATCGCCAATTATGCGGTATATTATGCAAGGACGCACGGAAGAACCGCGCGTCACAGTGCGGGAGGGTAGCAATCATTATGAGTCGTCGGGACTCAAAAAAGGCAACGCCGATGGGGGATTTGCGTTGCCTTTTTATTTTTGCTTTTCGTCCTTTTATCTCAGCTTAACGTATTCCTTGCTTATAAAGCCGTAATCCTCGCCGCATTTGGCAAGGCACCAGCCGCCGTTTATCATGTATACCATAGCCTGCTCGCCCTTATTAAGCCGGCGTATTATTGCGTGGGCGGTGTCCGGCCCCGTCCTGAAATTGACGTTTGACTTTATTGTTGCGGCAATAAGCGTTATTGCCGTATCTCCCTGATATATGCCAGCCGTGCCCTGCGAAAGCACGTTTACATATGCCTTGGTGCAAAAGCCCGTGCGCCCATCGTAAAGCACATAGTACCAATCTCCCATTTCGGCCAATATGTTAAGCTTGGTTCCCGCGGCAAGCGTAGCGAGCACGCCCGTGCCGGAGGTGGATGCGCCTGTGCGCATATTCACCCTTGCGTTGGTTTTGCCCTGCGCAAGCTCCACCCTTGCGCCCGTATTGCCCCCGCCCTCCGGCGTTACGCCCGGTGAGGACGGCTCCTGCGGCTGCGCTGGCGCGTCGGCGGTCTTTTTAACGTATTTTGCGTAAAGATAGCCGTGCTTGCCGCCGCATTCGGCCTCGTACCAGCCGTTTGAAAGGGATATTAGCGTAACCTCCGTGCCGCGCTTCAGCTTGGTTATAATCTTTGATGAGGTGCTTGCCCTTTCGCGCATGTTGACCGTGCCCGTGGTGACGCCCGCGCCCATTGCGGCGGGGGGCTCCTCCTCCGCATCCTTATCCGCGCCCGTTTCGGGCGGGGCGGTTATTACGCGCACGTATTTTGCGCTGACGTAGCCCTCTCCCGCGGCGCAGCTTATTTTATACCATCCGTTTGAAAGGGATATAAGCTTTAGCTTGGCGCCCTTTTTAAGCACGGCAAGCTTTTTGGTGTCCGTCCCCTGCCCTTCGCGCAGATTAACGCTGCCCGTGGTTTCGCCCTCGCCGTATTCGGGAACGGCGGGCGTTTCGTTAGGCTCGATAACCGCCGTGCCCGTTTTTTTAACATAGTCGCGGTGTATATAGCCTTCGTTTTCCCCCGCAAGCACGCGAACCCATTTGCCCTCGGTATCGAGCAATATTATAAGCGTGTTCCTTTCAAGCTTTTTTATTGAAGGATAGGACGTATCCGGCCCCGTGCGCAAATTTACGCCGCTGCCCGTTACCATGCCTATTTCAACCACGCCGCCGTTCGGTGCGGGCGTGGGCGTGGGCTGCGCATTGTCGGGCGTGGGCGTGGGGTCGTGCCTTAGGGCGGTGAATTTAACGTAATCGCCCGTAACAAAGCCCGCTATGCCCTTGCCGTCTATTTCGGCATAGTACCAGCCGTTATCGTAATCATAAACCGTAAGCTTTGTGCCCTTTGGCATGAGCATAAGCGAATCGTATTTTGTGCCCGCGCCGCTGCGCATATTTACGCGCGCCGTGGTAACGCCCGTGCCTATGCTTATCATGCCCTCCGTGCCGCTGCTTGGCGCTTGGGTGGGCTTGGCGGTCTGCTGCGGCGTGGGCGTGGGATTCGGCTCGTCGGGCTTTGCGGGCGCTTGCGGCAGCGCTATATTGAAGCTTGCAATGCTTGCCCCGGGGTAATAGAACGCCAATATGCTGCGGTAATCATGCCCTTCGTCCGCGCGCTGCTGCGCCCCGCGCTGGCTAAGCCCCACGCCGTGCCCCCAGCGCACATGGTATACGGTATACATGCTGCCGTCCGGCGAATATTCGCCCCAGTAGCAGCGCAGGTTGCTGTTTTTGCATACGCGGTAAAGCATAAGCTCGCTTACATTGAACCTTAGCGTTATGCCCTGCTCCACACCGTCCGCGAATATGCCGTCCGCAACTATTGTCATTATGGTCATGCTGCGCTGCTCGCCGCGTCCCCTGGGGGAGCTTAATTCAACGCTGCGTATCATATTAAGCCCCTGCGCCTGCATACCCTTATACTGCGTAAGCTTTGCAAGGAGCATATCATAAAGCTGCTGCGATATCTGCCCCGGCCCGTTTATGGGAATTGTAACGGTTTCCTTCAGGCTAAGCCTGTTTGCGGCGTCGTATGGGTCAAGCGCAACGCTAAAGCCCGCGTCGCCAATCCTTTTGCCCGGCCATGCGGTGCTTGGAACCGTCGTTTCCCCGCCGTTTGAGGCGCTGTAATACGCGGTCAGTATTTTGCCGTTTACGGTAAGCACCTCGTCAATGGTTGAATCCACGGCCTCTATAACGTTTGTATAGCTTGAATTATACCCCCTGTAAACCTGATCGGACGACGTATCCCCTATGTGATACGCGGCATTCGGCTTTTCGGCCATTATTGAAAGCACATACGATTTTGCGGCTATGGCCTGCGCCTTCAGCGCTTCAATCGGGTAAAGATTGTTCATTTCGTATGCCACAACGCCGTAAAGATAATGCGCAACGGGAACCTCGTTCACAAGCTGTATATACCCGCTTGAAAGCGCGCGGGCGTAAATATGGCCAAGATACCTGCGCGAATTGAGCGAAAGATACCCCGCGGACGGGCGCATATCCGTGCGCATGAGCGATATTGTGCCGCCCGAATAAATTTCGCCGTAGGTTGAATGAACGGCTAAAATATTGCCGTTAAAATCGGATTTTAGCGTAAGCGTGCCCGCGTCGAGCGCAATGCCGCATTCCCTTATGAAGTATTCGCCCTTAACGCTTATGGCAACGGCGGTGGCGTTATTGGTGGAAAGCTTTACGCGCACCGTTTGCGACGCAGGCTCCGCTGCCGATGCGGGCGCAGGCAGCGCCGAAAGTATGAATGCCGCTATGCACAGCGCCAACGCTGCTTTTTTTATGCATCTGCCGAACACCTTTACCCCCTGTTCAGCCTGAAAGCAGGCTATTTTTTCCAGCTGTCTATAAGCAGCGCAAGCCAAGGCTTCAGCTTGGGCTGCTTTGGCGCGCCTATCTTTTCAACGTCGCGCCCCATCCTTATGAAGCGGAACATACCGTCCGCCGCGCCGTCGAACTTTCTGACGGTTTCCTCCGGCGTATCGTACGCAGCGGAGCCTATTGTCATTATCCCTGCGTTGGTTATTGAATAAAGCTCCGCCACGCCGTCGCCCACGCGGTTAACAACCATTGCAACGGGTATTTTAAGCGCGGCGCACCGCTTTACTATGCAATACATGGGCTGCGCGGGGCGCATTGCGTCCGTATCCAGCACGGAGCAGCCCGTGGCAAGCAGCGCCGTGTTCCTTACAAGCTTATTGAAATTTATGGCCTCAAGCAAATCGTCATAATCGCGGCTGTACCGCCCGCGGCTAAGCGCGCATACAACGCCCGCAAAGCCCATGGCAGCGTCTATCTCCCGCCCGAGCGCGGCGCTTAACGCGGCGTTTAGCCTGTCCGTGCCGGCTATGGCCTCAGCCGGGGCTGATGCATCCATGCAAAGGAGCTGCACCTCGTTCAGCCGCGGGTGCATAACGTCCGTCTCCGCCCGCTCTATAAGCGGCAGATTTTCGCGCAGCGGGTCAAGCTCGCCGCCGTCCTTATCGAAAAAGCGCACGCCGAGCGCACGGGCAAAGCCCATGCCGCCATCGCCCATCACGGCGTCGTGTACGCCTATTATAATGCGCTTTAGCCCTTCGTCAAGCGCGCGGCGCAGCGTTTCGCCAACGCCTGCGGACGATATCCCGCCCGCCGCAAACGCCTCCGCCGTTTCTATAACGGCGATTCTGCCGCTTACAACGCCGTAATGCGCATAGCGCTTGCCGTCCATTGTTGATGAGGATACCGAAACCCTTCTCACCGCGCCGCCCGTGGCGGTAACTATGCTTTCCGCAAAGCCCGCCCGCCCCGCGTTTACGGGGAACGGCGCAAGCTTAACGCCCTGAAAATGCCTGCGTGCGGCAACGGTCATGCGCTTTATTGCATCGGTGCTGGTCATGCGCTCGTAATCCCCCGGCGCAAGCATTACCCTTATGCCCTTGCCAACGGGCTTGCGGCGGCCGCGCTTTTTTGGCACGCTAAGCCCATCAAGCGTACCGTCCCCGCCTTCTATGCGCCCGTTGGAGCGAACCCGGCCGAAATAGTCCAGCCCTTCCACATTATACAGGCGGTTGTTTTCAACAAAGGGGCGGTTGTGTACCATGTACATATCAAGCGCCGCGTCGTCCGCTATCGCGTGGTAAACCTTGCGCATCTGCTTTAGCTTGCCGCCCATGAGCACAACAAGGTAAACGTCGCTTTCTCCGCCCTCGGTATTCGCCGGGCTGAACGGGTCCGCCCCGCCGTAAAGCGTAAGGTCCTCCAATTCGCTCAGCGTGAGTACGGAGAATATGCCTTCGAATATTTTTCTTGCAAATTCCTTATGCGGCTGCTCCGCCATGGCGGCAAAGCGTATGCCCAATGCAAAGCGCGTTATCTTCATAAATGCTGCGGCTCCCACAATATTTGTAAACATATTATAACGTGCGGCGGGCATATGGTCAAACCAAGAAAAATGCGTTATTATATAATGTATAAAAAGAATACCGAAACGGAGAGCGTTTATGATAACATTGGAGCAGGTGAAGGCAGACCCATCCATCAAAGCCTATATACGCATGGCGGATGCGGCGCTTGGGGAGCTTGGCTTCACGGAGCATAGCTTTGCCCACGT
This sequence comes from uncultured Christensenellaceae bacterium, assembly GCA_902475645.1. Classification (GTDB taxonomy): domain Bacteria; phylum Bacillota; class Clostridia; order Christensenellales; family CAG-138; genus Phil1. The sequence continues at coordinate 13,344 of CABSAH010000014.1, forward strand.
AGGCAAAACGGCGGAGGTTGCCGCGTATATACTTTCAACCTTAGGCTACGACAAGCGGGAAATCGAGCTTGCGCAGATTGCCGCATATATGCACGATATTGGCAACGTTATAAACCGCATAGACCATGCGCAAAGCGGCGCGGTTATGGCGTTCAGAATACTTGACCGCCTCGGCGCGGATGCGGAGGACATAGCAAAGATAATTGCCGCCATAGGCAACCACGACGAAGGCACGGGCGTGCCGGTCAGCGCGATTTCTGCGGCGCTTATAATAGCGGACAAGACGGACGTGCGCTATACCCGCGTGCGCAAGGCCGAATTTGCCGCGTTTGACATTCACGACCGCGTGAATTTTGCCGTGCGCGAGGCAAGCACCACAATAGACGATGCGCACGAAAGCATTACGCTTACAATGACAATAGATACTCAGTATTGCTCCGTTATGGATTATTTTGAAATATTCCTAAAGCGGATGCTGCTTTGCCGCAAGGCTGCGGAAAGGCTGGGGCTTAAATTCCGCCTTACCATAAACGGGCAAGCCCTGCTTTAATGCGGCAAGAATCATCGGAGGATAACCATGCAAGGGTGTATGTACGTTCTGTTTTCGCGGCAGAATACCAAAATAGGCCGCTTCATCCGCGTATTCCTGCGCAGCAGCCGCTATTCCCACGTTGCGCTTTCGCTGGATGAAAGGCTATACGATGTGTACGCTTTTTCAAGGAAAAGGCATGATTCGCCCTTTTCGGGCGGCTTTGTGCGCGAATATCCCGTGCATTACATAATAAAGGGCGCAGACGTGCCGGTTAAGATATGCCGCGCGGACATGGACGAGGCCGAATACGCCGCCGCCCGCGCAAGGCTTAACGACAGCATAGAAAGAAGCGAGCGCCTTATATACAATCTTTTTGACGCAATGGCGCTGCCGTTCGGCAAGCGATACAGGCTAAATGACGCATACACCTGCGTAAGCTTTGCTTCATATGTTTTGGGCATGGACGACGTGAAGGACATAGGCGACCTTGAAAGCAGGCTTAGCCGAAGCACGGTGTTCGAGGGCGGGCTCAACGAGCTTATAGCCAAGCACGGCCTTACCCCGCCCGAGGGCGACCGCTACTATGAGCGCCGCGGCCTTTTCGCCGCCGCCGAGGATTTTTGTACGCTGATAAGAAGGCTGATGCTGAGGAGGAAGTGCGCAAAAACAGCATAGCAGAAAGCAATTACAGGGGTTCTATTACGGAAGAAGGGAAAATTAGCAGCAAATCCGTAATAGAACGCTTTTTTTATTTATGATACGGCTCGTTATTGTTTATTTTGAACGCGCGGTATATCTGTTCGGCGAGCATAACGCGGAAGAGCTGATGTGGGAACGTCATATCGCTGAACGAAAGCAGCATATCCGCGCGGCGCTTAACGCTTGCGTGCAGCCCGAAGGAGCCGCCTATTATGAACACCATGCGGCTTTTGCCCGCAAGCATGGCGGCGCTTATATGCGCGGCAAACGCCTCGCTCGTCAGCTTTTTGCCCTCTATGCATAATGCCGTAACGTGGTCACGCTCGTCCGTTTTGCTAAGCAGCCTTTCGCCCTCGCTTGCAAGTATGCGCTCCTTTTCGGCGGCGCTCAGGCCCTCCGGCGCTTTTTCCTCCGCAACCTCAATAACCTCCGCCGCGGCGTAGCGCCCCATGCGCTTTATAAGCTCCGCCATGGCGTCGCGGTAAAAGACTTCCTTTATTTTGCCCACGCAAACAATGCGTATTGTCATATGCGCTCCTTATATTTCGTACATCCTGCCTATTTTGCCGCGGTGCGCCACATCCAGCGCAAAATCGCCGTCCGGTATATCCGCCTGCCTAAGCCCCTGGCGCACGGTTTCAAGCGCAAGGGATTCCATGTTATTCTCCCCGCTAAGGTGCCCCAATATGGCGCGGTGTACGCCCGTTTGATAAAGCTTTATAAGTGCGGACGCGCAATCGTCGTTTGAAAGATGGCCGTATTCGCTCAATATGCGGCGCTTCAGCGGATACGGATACGGCCCTACCTTCAGCATATCCACGTCGTGATTAGCCTCCATAAGCACCAAATCGCTCCCGCCGGCGCAGGAGAGCAGCCGCTCGTCAAAGCGGCCCATATCCGTCATTACCGAAACGTGCTTATTCCCGCAGCCAAGCGTAAACCCCACGCTCTCCGCCGCGTCGTGCGGCGTTGGAAAGGTAAGCACGTTCATCCGCTTTATAAAAAAATCGCACCCCGTAACGAATACGCGCGCCATGCCCTCGCCAAGCTTGCCTATTATGGGCGCCATTGCGCGGAACGTGCCTTCGTTTGCGTATACGGGAATATGATAGCGCCTGCTCAGTATGCCCACGCCCCTTGTATGGTCGCTGTGGTCATGGGTAACGAGTATTGCGTCTATCGTATTGAGCGGAACGTCTATTTCCGCCATTGCCTTTGCCGCCGTGCTTCCCGCAAAGCCGCAGTCTATCAATACGCGCGCGCCGCCGCCCTCGGCAAAAAGCATATTGCCCGAGGAGCCGCTGTACACCGGGCAAAAGCGGAACACGCCTTCATTAACCTCACTCATAGCTTAAATATTATCCCCACCGCCGCCGCAAGCGCAATGAAATAAAGCGGATGCAGCTTTTTAAGCGGCTTTATATTCGTCAATATCATAGTCAGCGCAAAAACCGCCGCCGCGCCCACGTTGAACACCGCCGCTATGCCGCCCGATGCAAAGGCGGAAAAATTGAACAGCACTATTGATATCACTCCCCACGCCGCCGCGGCAATAAGGCCGGTGGCCGCGGGTCTAAGCCCGCCGAAGGCGGAGGCGACGTATTTGCTTTGGCTGAACCGGCTGAGCATTTTTGATATAACGAGTATTATTATAAAGCTCGGCAGCACCTCCGAAACGCTGGCTATTATCGCCCCCGGCACGCCTGCGGCATTGTAGCCCGCATACGTTGCGCAGTTTATGCCAAGCGGCCCGGGCGTGGATTCGGATACGGCTATCATGTTGGCAAGCTGCTCCTGCGTAAGCCACGGGAAGCGCTCCGCCATGTTGCCCAAAAACGGCAATGTTGCCATGCCGCCGCCTATTGCAAAAAGGCCCGTTTTGAAAAACTCCCAGAACAGGGTAAAATATATGCTCATTTCTTTTCACCCCGCCCTGCGAATATGCCCAATATTGCCGCGCCGAGCACGGGGAACACGGGCGAAATATCAAATATCACCGTAAGCGCAAACGCCGCCGCCGCAAGCAGAAGGCCGAACCAATCGCGCACGTTGCTTTTGCACAGGCGGATTACCGCGTTTATCATAAGCGCGCATACCGCCGCGCGTATGCCCGCAAACGCATGGATAACATACGGATTATCCGCAAAGCCGTCCAGCACGGCGGCAATTACAAGTATTATAGCAATGCTCGGGCATATAACGCCAAGCGTTGCAACAGCCGCGCCCAACGTGCCGCGCTGCTTGCTGCCAACAAACGTTGCGGTATTCACGGCAATTATGCCGGGGGTGCATTGGCCTATGGCAAAATAATCGGTCAATTCATCCGTATTCACCCAGCCGAACCGCTGCACGCATTCGCGCTCCAGCATGGGCAGCATCGCCACGCCCCCGCCGAACGTAAGCGCGCCTACACGCGCAAACGCCAGAAACAAATCGATAAGCCGTGTTGACGGCTTTTCAGCCTTTTCCATTCTTTTTCTCCTTACTGCGGCACTCAGGCCGCCCTTTCCCATATATTATTCACGCTCTATATTCTATACTTAGCGGCTTTGCGCGTCAATACGCCGCAAATAACGGGGAACATAAAAAACGCCCCCGTGCGGATACACGGAAGCGTTGTGAACATCGTGCTTTGGCCGACGGTCTTGCCCGCCTATGCGCTTAATGCTTATTCCTCCGCCATTTTCTTTGCGAAAATAACGCTTATTATGTTCATTATGCCGTCTATCATCATGCATACGCCCATAACCGTTGTAGCCGCCGCCGCGCTCTTTATGGGGTTGAACAGCATGACCACGCCCGCTGCCAGCATGACGAACGCAAATACCATTACGGGTATATAACGCTTTAAGCCGTAGCGCATCATGTTGAAGGATAGCTGCATCCTGAGTATGCTGTCCGATATAACCGCTATGCCCAGCACAACGCCGAATATGGCAACAACGGCCTTGGCGCAGATTATCATAAGTATGCCGCCAACCGTGGACGCAACGCCGAGCGCAAGCCCCATGCCCGTGAACATATAGCCCGTATCCGCGGCAAAATAGCGCACAATGTGGTATATGCCGAACAGCGTGAGCGCCGCGCCCAAAATATAGCATATCACCATGCGGGAGCCTATCGGCCACAGAATTTGGATAAGGCCCAGCACTATATAGGTTATGGAAATAGCCAAAAGGGTGTTTCTGAATGCCTTGCTCATTGTTTATACCTCCCATATTGATAATTATATTTTACCCAATGCAGGCGGCTCATTCAATATGCAGCGCGCTTATTTTACCCTAATTTGACCCTTCCTTCACATTTTTTGCGCAAAAAAAGAACGAACGGCTCGTAAGAACCGCCCGCCCCTTTTAACGCATTGATTGTGCTTCCCGTAAGCCTGGCTATCAGTTGATGCCGTAACGCTTCTTGAAGCGGTCCACACGTCCGCCGGTATCTACCAGCTTCTGCCTGCCGGTATAGAACG
>CABSAH010000015.1 GCA_902475645.1 uncultured Christensenellaceae bacterium
CCCGCCGCCCGGACTGCGTGACAGAGGTACGCATGGGCAACACCGTACTTGTGGTGTCCGGCTACTTCAAGAAAGACGCTGCCGCCACCGCAGCCGACAAGATGATGAAGGTGCTGGAAGCGGAGGCCGCCGCCAATACCCGCACCGCTTCCGCTTCGTGATAAGCCCGGCTGTAAAAATCGTCGTTTTGACGGGCGATAAAGCAGCAAATTTTGCTTTTACCCGCTATACAGACAGCCGTCCCCTGTGGTATGATGTTCATACGGAATAGCGGGGCGGCTGTCGGAAATGGAGGATTTATGTTAAGACAAGCCACCCAAAAGACCCCTATCACAGCCCTTTACGCAAGATTGAGCAAGGACGATGAACAGCAAGGCGAGAGCCTGTCCATTGAGAACCAAAAACGCATTCTTGAAACCTACGCACGGGATAATGGATTTTTGAACTGCCGCTTTTTCGTGGACGACGGATGGAGTGGCGCGAATTTCCAAAGACCCGGCTTCATGGAGATGATGGACTGCGTGGAAAACGGCGAGGTCAAGTGCGTGATTACCAAAGACCTGTCGAGAATGGGCAGAAACTACTTGCAGGTCGGAATGTTCACCGAGATCACCTTCCCCAAGAAGGGCGTGCGCTTCATTGCCATCAACGACGGCGTGGACAGCGCACAGGGCGACAACGACTTAACGCCGCTGAAAAATCTTTTTAACGAATGGATGGTGAGAGATACGAGCAGGAAAATCAAGGCAGTTTTCAGAAGCAAGGGCATGAGCGGCAAGCCCATTACCAGCCAGCCCGTCTACGGCTATCTGAAAGGCGAGGACGGTCATTTCATCATTGACGAAGAAGCCGCCCCGGTAGTCAGACAGATTTTCAGCCTGTGCCTTGCGGGGAACGGCCCCACCAAGATCGCCCGCGTCCTCACCGAGCAGGAGATCCCCACGCCGGGGACGCTGGAATACCGCAGGACGGGCAGCACCCGCCGCTACTACCCCGATTACCCGTACAAATGGGCGACCAACACGATTGTCCATATCCTTGAACGCAAGGAGTATTTAGGGCATACGGTGAACTTCAAGACCGAGAAAATCTCCTACAAGGTAAAATCGAGCGTGGAAAATCCCGAAGAAAAGCAAGCGGTATTCGAGAACACCCACGAGCCTATCATCGACCCTGCCACATGGGAGCGCGTGCAGGAGCTTCGCAAGCAGCGCAAACGCCCCAACCGCTATGATGAAGTGGGACTGTTCTCCGGCATATTGTTCTGCGCCGACTGCGGCAGCGTCCTTTACCAGCAGCGGTATGAGAACAAGACCCGCAAGCAGGATTGCTACATCTGCGGCAACTACAAACGGCGTGTCAAGAGCTGCACGGCGCACTTTATCCGCACCGACCTTCTGACAGCGGGCGTGACGGCGAATCTCCAAAAGATCGCCGCCTACGCCACCAAGCACGAAAAGCAGTTTATGAAGCTGCTGATCGAGCAGAACGAGGACGGCGGCAAGCGCAGAAACGCAGCCCGGAAAAAGGAACTGGACGCAGCCGAGAAGCGCATAGCCGAGTTATCCGCCATCTTCAAGCGGCTGTATGAGGACAGCGTGACCGGGCGCATCACCGACGAACGGTTTGCGGAACTGTCTGCCGACTATGAAGCCGAGCAGCGGCAGCTTAAAGAGAGAGCCGCCGAACTGCAAGGGGAGCTTTCCAAGGCGCAGGAGGCCACGGTCAACGCCGGGAAGTTTATGAACATCGTCCGCAAATACACCAGCTTTGAGGAGCTGACCCCCACCCTGCTGCGGGAGTTTATTGAGAAAATCGTCGTGCATGAGTGCAGCTATGACGAGAACAAAAACCGCAGACAGGAAATCGAGATATACTATTCTTTCGTCGGCAAGGTAGACTTGCCCGAATAACGCCCGACCTGTCCGGCACAATAGCTAAGTGCCGGATAGGAACGGCAAAAATTTTTACACTTCTATTGCTTCTTTATCTAACACAAACTAACCTAACGAGCTTATAACAGAGCGTCAGATAGCTGAAAAATACGGCATTAGCAAGGTCACGGCAGGAGAAGCTCTTCATAGACTTTGTGCGGAGGGCCATCTTACTAGCTATCCCAGAAGCGGCTACATGGTAAGGACGCTTACTCCGCGCGAAATGGAGCAGCTAAAGCGCATGAGGATAGCTGTAGAATCCCTTGTTGTGGATATTATTTGTACGGAGGCAAGCGATGAAGCAATACGTTCGCTGTATAGCGAAATAGCCCAGACATTTGAAGAAGGCGACAATGCCAGCGAAAACAATTCCAAGTTTCACATGAGCCTTGCCCGCCTTACGGATGACAAATACGCCATTTCTTTAATGGAAACACTACTTGGGTCGGCTTCTAGGGTGGAACAATACGTTATAGCTGAAAAGCGGGATGTATGGCAGTATTATCACAGAGGCATAGTGGATGCTCTTGTGGCGCGCAACGCCGCGGTAGCTAAGGCAAGGCTGATAGAGGATATAAATCAAAGGTGACCCCAAGATGCAGAGTGACAAAATAGAAACAAGAAAGATATAGATTGAAATAAGGCTACGTATGGCGAGACGTTGCGTTATGAAATAAAAAACGGGAGGGAAACGATGAAAAAGTATTTTGTAATTATTATTATGCTGTCGGTGATGCTGACAACGCTTCTCGGCTGCCAAAGAACAAATGATCCAGTCGATACGACAACCACTGACGCTATAGGAAAAGCTGCTCAGGATATAGGAGCCACATTAATGCCGGAGGCATCGGTCAAACTAATTGCAAAGGAGATAGTGTGGGCACGGGCATATGAGTCTACCTCCCTTGATCCGGCAGAGGCCAAAGATGACGAATCAAATAACATTGTCAGCTATACTACGGAAGGTCTCACCCGCGTGTTAAACGGTGAAATCGTGCCTGGTATTGCGGAAACGTGGGATGTTTCCGAGGATGGTCTTACTTATACATTCTACCTTAGGGAGAGTGTGTGGGCAGATGGCACGCCACTTACAGCAAGTGACTTCGTGTATTCGTTCTTACGCCTTATAGACCCTGCCCAAGGCCATTCCCAGGCGGATTCGGGCTATATAGTGAAGAATGCCCGTGCTTATGCTGAGGGCATTGTAATCCAGGATGAAGTGGAATTTGTTGCTACCGATGACCATACCTTAGTTGTGACTTTTGAAAGCAATGGTCTTGAAAACTTACACGCCATGGCGGACAATTGCTTTCATCCCGTACGGCGATCCTTTGTGGAAGCCGTTGGAACAGCCTATGGATCTTCTATTGAAAACGTGCTTGGGAACGGCCCTATGGTAATAACAGAGTGGTCCCGCGAAAACAGAATAGTGCTTGAAAAGAACCCCAACTACTGGAATGCCGATAACATAAAGATAACTAAGCTCACGGGCATGTGTAATGTTGCGGGCGATACGGCCGTTGAAATGATGCTTACTGGGCAGGTGGACCTCGCGGTATTCAACGATCCCACCTATTATGAGCAACTTTACTCCGCTGGTTTTGGGGGCGTGACTTATTGCAACACGAACCAGTTCCTCCATATAAACCAAAAAGGCCATAGCGATGACGCTGGAAAATTCCTTTCAAACATTAATTTTCGCCGTGCACTCAGTTATGCTCTTGATCGTGCTGCTATTTGCAACACAGTTATGTTGGGGCAGACTCCCGCTACTAGACTTGTAGCTCCAGATGCTATCGGCCTCAATGACAAATTTGTGGAGGAGTACCCACTTGAAAATGGCATAAGTGCCACTGTAGATGTTACTATGGCACAGGAATGTTTGCAGCTTGCCCTCGCCGAATTGGATACCACAATAGACGATGTACCAGAATTCTCCATGCTTTGCTTTGATTCTCAAGGGAATCTTACCAAACTTCAGGCCATACAGGATATGTTCCACTCTGTGCTTGGCATAAAATGTGTAATAGACCCACAGCCAATACAGCAGATGATTGCCAAGGTATATTCTTTCGACTATGACTTCTGGGCAGGCGGCGTATCCATAGGCGCTATGGATGTTGCAAGTCCTGACGGTACACTGAGCTATTGGGATATGAATGATACAGACTCACTGTTCGGATATGAAAACGCACGTTATGCCGAACTTCTGGACATCGCGCAACAGACCACCGACCTAAAAACTCGTTACGATGCCATAGCGGAAATGGAAAAAATATTCTGCGACGAGGTGCCCAGCCTCCTCATTACTTGGCAGACAGTCCACGCTGTGTTTCGTGATGGTATAGAAATAACCAACATCGACAAGAACTATGGAGTTGACCTTGTATTTTCGAATGTAGCTGAATAGGCTGAATTTGCAAACAAGGTATTTCTAGGCTTGGAAACATATCTCACGTCGAGAAAATGGAGGATTCGATGGCTAAATATGTTTTAAAAAGAGTGATTATAGCTCTCACAACAGTTTTTGTACTGGCTACGGTAACGTTCTTTCTTACAAAGTTGCTACCAGGTGACCCTTTTATGAACGAAAAAATCCCCAAAGAAGTACAGAAACTGCAAAAGGAATATTATGGCCTGGACAAGCCTGTATTTGAACAATACATAAAATATATGGGAAATCTTGTTGCTGGTGACTTTGGCACCTCAATGAAGTTCATTGGCCGTGAGGTAATGGACATTATCGCAGAGTTTTTTCCAGTTTCTGCCATTCTCGGACTTATATCGATGTTATTTGCGGAGCTTATAGGTATGTTATTTGGCATATTATGTGCTCAGTTCCGCAATCGTTGGCCAGACTATGTGCTTATGGTATTCGCGGTATTGGGCACTGCTCTGCCAAGCATGGTTATTGGGCCTATGATTCGTTTCCTTTTCGCCGTAAAGCTCCAATGGTTACCCGTAGGTGGTTGGGGGAGCTTAAACATATTATAATGCCGGCATTTGTGCTTGGCCTTGGTACCATAGCTGGGAACACTCGCTCCATGCGTGCATGTATGCTGGCAGTAACAACGCAAGATTATATAAAAACAGCAAAGGCAAAGGGCATGAAGCAGAGCCGTGTGGTTTTGAAGCACGAACTAAAAAATTCCCTTGTGCCTATGATAACCGGCATTGGTCCTACTATAGCAGGAGTATTGATGGGTTCTTTCGTAGTGGAACAAATATTTGTGATACCAGGCCTTGGCAAGCACTTTGTCAACGCCGTAAACACTCTAGACTATCCGCTGATAATGGGGCTAACAATATTTTATGGCACATTCCTCGTGGTGATGAACTTGATAGTGGATATACTATATGGAGTTGTGGATCCGAGGATAAGGGTTGATTAAGGAGAATGAAATGGAGAATTATCAAACAAGGTTTGAGAATGACTTTGAGCCGCTTAAGAAGGGCGTGCTGGACAGCGATGAGATGGTGCGACCAGAAACGTCATATCTAAAGGATGTTTGGCGAAACTTTAAAAATCGCACTATTGCTGTAATAAGCTTTGTTGTATTAGCACTATTGGTGATTATGGTGCTCTTGGGGCCTGTGATAACCGAGTATAACTATTACGGCAATGATTATAATGCCGCTAATCAAACGCCAAGCATGGAACATTGGTTCGGCACGGATGCTCTGGGGCGTGATCTGTGGACGCGAGTATGGGTGGGAGGTCGTGTAACATTGCTTATAGCTATTCTCGCGACGGTAATACCATACTTTATTGGGATGGTGGTCGGTGGTATATCGGGTTATATAGGTGGCAGGGTGGACATGGTGATAATGCGCACTATAGATATACTGATGGGCATACCCAGCATGATATATAACATCCTGCTAATAATGGTGCTTGGTAGCGGAAACATATCTACGCTTATTATTGCATTTACAATAACGGGATGGCTAGGCAGCGCCAGAAGTACCCGAGGAATGGTGTTGCAGCTGAAGACACGCGAATTTGTAATGGCTAGCGAGACTCTTGGTGCAAGCAGAGCAAGAATAATATTTAAGCATCTTTTACCGAACACCCTAGGTATATCGATTGTAAGTATGACTATGATGATACCAAGCGTTATATTTGCAGAGGCATTTTTAAGCTTTATTGGTCTTGGTATAGCCCCGCCCAACCCAAGTTGGGGGCAACTTATAAAAGAAGCTAGCGAAGTGTTCAAGCAATATCCCTATCGGTTTGTGATACCATGCGCTTTCGTTAGTCTCACTATACTTTGCTTCAACTTGATAGGAGACGGATTGAGGGATGCTCTTGATCCAAAGTTGCGTTCCTGAGGAGGTGACTCATGAAAAACAAACACCTACTTTCAGTAAAGGATCTTTCGGTATCTTTCTCTACCTATTGGGGAGAGGTAAAGGCAGTGCGCGGTGTATCGTGGGAGCTTAACAAATGCGAAACAATAGCCATAGTAGGTGAGTCGGGCTGCGGGAAGACCGTTAGCATACAGACGGTTATGGGATTATTGCAAAAGCCTGTGGGTCGAGTAGTGAGTGGCAGTGTGGAGTTTGATGGAATTGATATACTCTCCCTTAGTGCAGGGCAGCTTCGAGACATTCAGGGCAATAAAATGAGCATGATATTTCAGGATCCGTTCACTTATTTGAATCCTACGATGCGCGTTGGTGAGCAGATAATTGAATCTTATAGATTGCATCATAAAACCGCAAAGGTAGTGGCTAACGAAAGGATGCTTGAGATGATGCGCCTTGTCAGCTTTCCGGAACCTGAGCGTAACATGAAATGTTACCCACATCAGTTATCGGGTGGCATGCGCCAACGAGTAATGGTAGCAATGGCACTTATTTGTAAACCAAAGATAGTTTTTGCGGATGAGCCTACTACCGCTCTCGACGTCACAATACAAGCTCAGATAATCGAGCTTATGAACTTGTTGAAAGAAAAGATTGATACTTCTATAGTTCTTATAACTCATGACTTGGGCGTTGTTGCTAACATGGCACAGAGGATATACGTTATGTACGCAGGTAAAATAGTCGAGCATGGGGATGCAAAAACCATTTTTTATCGTCCTAAACACCCTTATACATGGGGATTACTGTTTTCCGTGCCAAGGATAGATGCGAATAAAACGGGTGGGTTAGATTATATACATGGTACACCACCTGACCTTATCTCGCCGCCCGTTGGGTGTCCCTTCGCTGTTCGTTGTGACCATGCAATGACCATATGCGCGCGGGAAATGCCGCCTCAATATGATTTTGATGAACCAAAGCATTATGCTTCATGTTGGATGTATCATCCACAAATAAAGGAAAAGTTTATAGAATTAGCAGAGAGAAAGGGACGTCGAACATGAGCGAAGTATTGCTGGATATACGAGAACTGGATGTTTTTTTTGATGTGAAGCGTGTTGGTATGCTAAAGGCTGTAAACAGCGTTAGTCTAAAAATTAACCGTGGCGAAACACTGGGCCTTGTGGGCGAATCAAGCTGCGGGAAAACCACACTTGGACGCGCCATAGTAAAACTATATAAGCCCAATGCTGGCAAAATAATATATAATGGTCGTGACATATGGTCGCTGGATAAAAAAGAAAACCTTACTTACCGCAAGAATGTGCAAATGATATACCAAGACCCTTACGCCTCACTTGATCCGCTAAAGGTGGTGAGTCAGTCCATAAGCGAGGGAATGGACATACACGGCATATATAAAGGCGTGGCGCGGCATACAAGGACACTAGAACTTCTCGATATGGTGGGTCTTAACCGGGAGCACGCCAACCGCTTTCCTCATGAGTTTTCCGGAGGGCAGAGGCAAAGAATAGGCATTGCGCGGGCTTTGGCCGTGGAGCCCGAGCTTATAGTTTGCGATGAGCCTATTTCCGCGCTAGATGTTTCGATACAGGCGCAGATAGTGAATCTTCTTATGCGGCTGCAAAGCGAAAAGGGGTTATCATATATTTTTATAACCCATGACCTTTCCATGGTGAAACAGATTTCGTGGCGCATTGCGGTAATGTATCTTGGATCCATAGTGGAGATTGCTTCTGCGGCCGCACTTTATGAGCGGCATATACATCCCTATACAAGGGCACTGCTTTCCGCAATACCAATACCCGATCCAGAGGTGGAAAAGAAGCGCCGCAGGATATTTCTGAGTGGCGATGTGCCAAGCCCAATAAATATTGGGGATGGATGTGCCTTTAATAGTCGTTGCCCTATGGCGAGGGAGCCTTGTGCTTATGAAAAGCCAAAACTCAGAGAACTACTGCCCAGCCATTTTGTGGCTTGCCATTTTGCGAGATAATGGAGGAAAAAATGCTTACCCCAAAAGAAACCAGACTCGTGTTGGAGAATGCATTAGCCATGGGTGTTGATTTTGCCGAAGTATTTTTTGAGGATAGGGAGGATGTTACTATCAACTACGATGGCATGGTGGACGGTGTAGCCGGCATACACATCTATGGCGCAGGTCTCTATATGATGCTTGGCACACGGCGGGTGTATGTTTATACCAGCGAACCTAAGCTGGACTCCCTGACGGAGGCCGTTCGGATTGGCTGTGGATTGCTTCGTTTATCGGGGAATAAGAACATTAGTATGAGTCATTTCGTAGAACTTTCGCTAACAAATCCATGCCCAGTAAAAATTTACCCAGGCACAGTAAGCCATGCAAAAAAGATAGCCATTTTAAAAGATGCTAATAAAGCTGCTCACGACATAAGTACAGCTGTGAAGAACATAAAGATCACCTATTTTGATAGGGATCAGCGTATTATAGTAGCTAATACGGAGGGTCTTTGGGCTGAGGATAGGCGTGTAACTGGGCGTATACGTTTTATACCGGTCGTATCGAATGAGTATGGCACAGCTAGTCACTTTTTTGATTGCTGCGCCAGCGCAGGTTTTGAGATGTTTGAAAGCGAAACCCATATAGATAGGCTTAAAAAGACAATAACAAGAATGGAGAATTCCATTACTGCAAGAGAGGCTCCAAGCGCACGCGTAAGCGTTATATTAGAAGGCGGTTGCTGTTCAGGCACATTTTTTCATGAGGCATGTGGTCACCAGCTTGAAACAACGACTCTTGCAAGGGGCGGTATGTTCTTTGACAGGAGAGGAGAAATGATAGCCTCACCCAAAGTGACGCTTATAGATGACGGAACGATGCCAGGAATGTACGGCTCGTCAAGTATAGACGATGAAGGGATGCCAAGGCAAAAGAATGTGCTTATAGAAAATGGCATATTAAAGGGTTTTATGGCGGACAGGCTTGGGGCGCTCAAACTAAAAGTACCTCGCACAGGCAGTGGTAGGAGGCAGGATTATGCCCATGCTCCGGGTGCGCGCATGAGCAACACGTACATTGCCCTAGGCACGGATGATGAGGATGCTATGATACGAGATACAGAGGAGGGGATTTTCGTCACTGAGATAGGCGGGGGGACTGGGGGACGGGAGTTTACCTTGTTTGCAAGTACGGCATATTGGATAAAGCATGGTGAAATAGTATGTCAGGTAAAGGGGGCCATGCTACTTGGTCGGGGAGACGAAACCATGAAAAAGATAGACCGAGTTGGCAAAAAATTAATTATAGATAAAGACGGGGGCTCATTCTGTGGGGCAGATTCGGGTTTTTGTGCTACTACCACAAGCGGCGCACGTATAAGGATAGCGGAAATGGTAATTGGAGGCAAGGGAGGTAAAATATGATAGATCTTTCCTCATACGAGCGCGCGATGGCGGCGCTGCCCAGGGACATGACTCATGCTGAGGTAAACGCTGAGCGGATAAACGAAATCACAATAAAAGTGAAATGTGGTGAAATAGTTGATAGCAAGGCATTTACAAGAACAAGGCTATATGTGCGCGCAGGTGCCGAGCATACGGGCACAGTATACACGGAAGACCTGGATAAGGATGCAATGGCTGTTTTGCATCAGGCATTGGAAAATTCCCGCTTTTCGAATACGGCCGCGCCAGAGCCTATGAACGAAGGAATTGGCGAAAGTATATCTTGCCAGTTTGAGGATGAAGGAGTGGAGGAAATGCTACGCTTTTGCGCGGCTGCAGAAAATGCTGCCGGGAGTGAGCGGGTGACAGAGTGCTGCGTAACTGCGATTTCCCGAGAGATGAGGACACTAAACTCGCTTGGCTTTGATGCTAGTTCTAAAACGAGGCATATTGCGGCATCTCTTAGTGTGAACCTTGAAAGAAGAGGTTCTTATAGCGTTGAGGGAGAGGCCTATATTAGTGCAAAAAGCCTTTTGTTGATGTCGGCTGAAGCCTTGGCTAAAGCTGCTATTGAAAATGCCGAAAGCATAGACGGCGGCGGGCTTCCCGCTATACAAATTCCATGTGGGAAATACGATGTGGTACTTTCGGCGCATGTGATGCGTAATATTCTTATGACAGCGTGGCAAGCCTTTTCAGGTGAACTCATAGGCAAAGGTGCTTCCTGCTTTAAAGGCGCAGGAGAGATGGTTGGGAGTAGAGTTCTCACTCTTATAAATGCACCAACCCATCCAATGCTGGGACAGCAGTGGCTCATGGACTCTGAAGGAACTGTAGTTAAAGAAACTACAATTGTAGAAAAGGGGGTCATAGTCATGCCCCTTTATACCCTTTCCTCTGGTGTTGCGGCAGGACAGTACTCCACGGGTAGCGCAGGGCGTACCGCCCGCATGACTGGGGATCTCCCAATCACTCTTACAACTGTTCCTGCACTTATATACTTTAAGCCTGAAGACGTGGCGCGGGCTCAACTGATTTCACGTATGAACACAGGGCTTTTACTCACTTATTCCCTCGATCTTTTTCACTCCATAAACGTGGCTTCTGGTGCGTTTTCCATACCATGCGGCGGAGTGTATTACGAAAATGGTCGGCCCATAGGAACGATTTCACAAATGACTATGGTGGGGAGTCTAAATGAACTTTGGACAAATATTGAGGCTGTAGGCTCAGATCTTGGTTTTGATGATTTTTATCTTAAAACCTACTGCGTAGGCAGTCCTTCTGCTCTTGCGCGTGGGCTGATATTCACCTCGTAATACGAAAGAGAAGCACTTTACGAAGTCGAAGGTGGGGGGGCCAGTGTCGCTGGTGGTGATACGCTCGTTAAATCGGGCAGCCGTATCTACGCATGACTTGACATTCCGAAGGCGGTGTAAATCGTCTTTGACGGTCTTAAACTTGCCATAAAATGACTTTAATCGGATGGTTGTTGTGTAACCTCACGGGAGTTTCACACCTGCATGGTTCTCATGCAGCCCTGCACTTTGCCTGCGACGCTTTGAACGCCCGGACTGTGGCTGTAAGGGAGTATCATTATGTATTCTGCGCGTCGTTGCCCGCAAGCTGCCAGTTTGCTTTGCGGCGTTAGTGTAGGCTGCTTGTTCTCACTTTTGCCAAGTAGTTTTGAGATAGTTTTTGAATAATCTTCAAAGCACATAGCTGCGAGTAAAGTCAAGCAGGCAATATATCGCACCCTCGCATCGGCAATCCCGCAAAGCCAACAACCGCCCGAATCTACAATAGGTGCGAAAAAAGATGGGCATATTATCCCATCCCCTCCAGCCCGAACTTCACCCTTACGCGGTTCAGCTTTTTTATCCACGGCGTGCCGAGCGCCCACAGCACAAGAAATGTGCAAAGCCCGTGGCACAGGTCAAAGAAAAAACTTGAAGCATAGGCCGCGGCAACGGTTTGCCATGTTATCGGGTTTATGTATCCTATTATGTAATAAAGGTTCATCACCCACCCGTAGCCAAAGCCCGTAAGCAGCCCGAATATGCATAGGCGCATAGAGGCGCGGTCGGTTATGCCGCGCACATAGTGCAGCATATCCCCGCGCGATGTGTCGGCGGGGCATAGGGTATCCCACACGGGCGAGGTAAAATGCCGCCGCTGCTTTCCGCGCCCGAAGAAGCCCGCCTTTTGCAGCCGCCCCGCTATAAGCCCTATCATGCCCCAGCAGAACATCTGCCACGGCGTCCACGGCCCCTGCCCGAATATGAAATTGGATACAAAGCCCGTTAGCGCGCCCGTCATAAAGCCCGCCTCAGGCCCGAAGGCAACGGCGGTGATTATCACTATTGCAGACACGGGCTTGAAATTGGGCAGCGGTATAAGCTGAAACACCGTCCGCCCCACAACGCCCAGCGCCGCCATTACCGCAAGCGGCACCATCTCCCGCGCGCGCGGCCGCCTGCGCTCGAATTTAAGAAAAAACGGCACGCTGCACGAGGCAAGGAACACAAGCCCCATTATTATATCCGAATTCATGGCGACCCTGTCCCAAAAGCTCAGCTCCCCATACGGGCTTATGGCTGCCCTGTGCGCGTGATAATACGAAAAGGCGATAAGCAGCACGCAAAGCACCGCAACCGTAACGCCCATTACCGCGCCGCCGCGCTTTATTGCATCAGCTTTATGCATTGCTCCGCAACCTCCTCGCTCGTTATGCAGCCGGGCGCAATATCGCCCGCTATGCGGTTGGCGTCTGTGGTATAAAATCTGTTCCCGCCGAAAAAGCCGTGCGGCTCGCTGCGCGATATTATGCCCCCATCGAACATCATTGCGCATTCGTCCGCGTACTGTGCCGCAAAGTCAACATCGTGCGTAACGGCCAATATAGCCGCTCCGTCACGGCAAAGGCCTTTCAGCATTTTGGCAAGCTCCCGCTTTGCGTATGCGTCCAGCCCCTTTGTAGGCTCGTCCAGCAGCAGCACGTTTGCATTTCTAAGCAAAAGCTTGCCTATTGCAAGGCGCTGTGTTTCCCCGCCCGAAAGGTCGTAGGGGTGCGAATCGAACAGCTCGCTCAGCTCAAGCCGCTCCGCCATGGCTCTTGCGCGCGCCTCGTCGCCCTCCGCCGCGTCCGTAAGCTCGCCATGCACAGTATCCGCAACGAACAGCGTGCGCGCATTCTGCGGCAGCATGCATAGCTTTTTATCCTTATTCAGCTTTACCTTGCCGCGATACGCCCTGTTCAGCCCGCACAGCACCGAAAGCAGCGTGCTTTTGCCCGCGCCGTTGCCGCCCACAAGGCACATAAGCTCCCCTTCGCAAAGCGTTATATCCGCCCCGCGCAGCACGTCCGCGCCCTTGGCATCATAGCGGAACCAAAGCTCCTTTGCGCTTAGCACGGGTTTACCGCTATTTGGTGCGGGTATATCAAGCATCTGTGCCTTTTTATCGCCAAGCATATCCTTTAGCCCCATGCGCGCATCGCGCACGGTAAGCGGCAGATTCTCCCGCCCCAATGCGGCGAATATCCTAACGGGTGCACTCATGCCGAAAAACAGCCTGTCCCGCTCCCCGCCCGCGCAAAGCTTGCGCACCGTTTCACGCGGCTCGCCTTGGCTTATTATGCGCCCGCGCTCCATTACGGCTATCTTATCCGCCGTTGGCAATACCTGTTCAAGCCTATGCTCGGTTATAAGCACGGCAACGCCAAGCTCGCGGTTTATCCTGCCCACAGCATCCAGCAGCTCCCGCGCGGCAAGCGGATCGAGCATGGCGGTGGGCTCATCCAATATAAGCAGCCGCGGGTCCATCGCAAGCGCGCCCGCAAGGTTTAGCATCTGCTTCTGCCCGCCCGAAAGGGTATGCGTTTTGCTCCTAAACCAGCCTTCCATGCCAAAAAACGCCGCCATTTCCGCCACGCGCCGCCTTATTACGCCAACGCTCAGTCCCATGCATTCAAGGCCAAACGCAAGTTCATGCCAAACGTAGTCCGTAACTATCTGATTATCGGGGTTCTGCTGAACAAAGCCTATCTCCGCTGCGGCGCGCTTTGTGTCAAGCTTCTCTATCGCCGTGTCGTCGTAGGCTATGCTCCCCTGCCGCGTTCCCGCGGGGGTAAGCTCCGGCTTTATTTGGCGTATAAGCGTTGTTTTGCCGCAGCCGGACGCGCCCGTCAGCAGCACATATTCTCCTTCTTTTATTTCAAGCGACGCATCCGTAAGCGCCTGCCGTTTCGCGCCCGCATATGTAAAGCTTACTCCGTCAATCCGCACAAGCGCCATACCGCCGCCTCCTTCATCTCCAAAATCGCCCCCATGAGCATAACCGCCGCGAACGCTGCAAGCATCGCCGCGCCGCCCGCATCCATGTCAAGCGCATATATGCGCGGGTAAAACTCCATGTAGCCGTAGCCGTATATCCTGCCTGCCGTACACACCGCCGCAAGCGAAAGCACAACCGCAATCGTTACGGCGCTTCGCGTATCAAACCTGAACAGATGAAACGTTGTGCGCCGCGCCTCGCCGTAGCCGCGCGCACGCATGGAGTCCGCCGTTTCAACCGCCGCCTCCATGCTCATTGTAAGCAGCACGGATAATCTGCGCATAACCGCGCCCAGCTTTTGCGTAAGCCGCTTCGGCTTGCCGTTAAGCATCGTTTCCGCCGCCGCAATGTCCGCCGCGTCCTTTTTCAGCTTTGGTATGAACCTTAGCGTCATGGTTATCAGCAGGGCGGTATTTGGCGCAACGTTGCCGAACAGATACAAAAACTTATCGCTCGTCATAACATGCTGATAGCACGCGAACCAAACTATTATCGCGCTGAGCGTGCATGCGGATACAAGCCCGTAGCTTATCGCCTCGAACGTTATCCATTGATCGAACAGCATAAAAAGCATTGTTGCGCCGCGGTGATTGAACAGCGGATTGCCTATTGCTATCAGCAAAAACATTGGCAGCACGAATTTATATGTGTTCGCCGTTTCCCTTCCGCCGCGAAGCAGTATGCTGAACGCCGTGCCGCCCGCAAGCGAAAGCGCCGCCGCCGCAGGATGCCGGCAGGATAGCGTAAGCCCCACCGCCGCCACGAAATACGCCATGCTGACACATGGGTGCAGCGCCGCAAAAAAGCCCGGGCGCGGGCGCGAGCCGTGTTCCATACAGGTTCCTTTCCGCAACGCTTATAAAAAACGGCGGCAGTTGCAAAAAAAATCGAACTGCCGCGCATAATGCTCATTTTCAAATACCCTGCCTGACGGAAGGGCGTATGCTCAAACGTTCGTAGGTCTTCTGGCTTGCGTATAGGGCGTGCAGAAATTGCCGCCTGCGCGGGCGCGTCAGCCTTCTCGGTTTCCCAATGACCGGGCAAACAAAGCCCCTTAGGACGCATCCGCTCAACGCTTACAGCTTGCAAAAAATCCTGTGCAAGCGCGGGATTTTCACCCGCTTCCCTTGTTGAGCTTCGGGTTTTGCCCGAAGCCACGGCGTTGCTGTATGTTCTTGTTTGGTCAATTATACCACCCGCAAAGCCTATGGCGCAATATGGGAAATGCGTGCTTGCCGCTCACCCTCTGCCTATGCAAAAAATGGGGCAAAGCCTTATGCCCCGCCCCGTATACAGGGAAGTGAGAATTACTTTGCAAAATTTATTTACACATATCGGAGGAATTGATAAAAATTCATAGAAAACAGTAGGCGAAAAAAGAGCCTTGCGGCTCTTGGAATAGCTTTATATGTTTTTCAATTTATCTATTAGTTCCGGCAAATCCTCATGGATTATATCCCATATATTTGGCTTAGATTGAATACACAGGCTTCCATAAGCATGCTGTTCTGTGAAAAGCTGCCGTATGTATCATAACCATGACAATACTCAATGATTTTTTCGCTATACGATATCATCTTTGATATCAAAACTTCATTTCTCATATATCGTAACCCCCGTATCGGCTATTTCGCGTTCTATGAGCGAGCCGTGCTCTATGTGCGACACGTCCAGCAAATCAACGTCTTTGCCAACGGCGTTTTGCACATCTTCAAGCAGACCTACGAAGCGCATGCCCTTCAGTCCGCTGTCAACCATAATGTCAACGTCGCTTTTGTCGGTAGCTGTGCCTTTTGCTATGGAACCGAACAAAATCGCTTTTTTTATGTCATGTTCCGAAAACACGGGCGAAAGCCTATCGGTCAGTTCCGCTATGCTGAGTTGTTCCATATTGCTTACCGCCTTTCTTGCTTTTTTTTATTATACCACCACCAGCCCTTTCCTCAACCCCTATAAAACCTCATGCCGCCTGCATTATCGCAAAGCTGCACGGTATCGGCCTTGCGGGAGGAATCGCTCAGGCGCGCGCCTTCGGTGGGGAACAGGGTGTACTCCGCGGGGCGGAATATGCCGTCGCCGTCCACGCTGCCGAAGGCCATAAATGAAAGGCCGTATTTGCTGTTGGCGGAGTTAAACTTAACGTATGTGCCGAAAGCATCGCGCGAAAAGGTGAAGGCGGCGTCAAGCTCGCATTCGGGGAGCGCGGGGTAGCTTATTGCAAAGGCGGAGCTTTGCTTTATCAGCGATACGTCGCATCCGGCGGAAAGGAGGCGCTTTCGCACCACGCCGAGCGACGCGGGAGAGGCATCCGCCGCCAAAAACCGCCTGTTAAGCTTGGCCGCAACCGCCGCCGTGGTTCCGCTGCCGCAGAATAGGTCCGCAACCAGCCCACCCTCCGGACAGGAGGCGGATATAATGCGCCTCAGCAGGGCTTCGGGCTTCTGCGTGGCGTAGCCCGTGCGTTCGGGGTCGCGCTGATGCATATGCTCAATGTCAGCCCATACATCGGATGGATACACGGGCGTATCCTCATAATAGGTGTATGTTTTGCCGCCTGAACGGATGGAGAAGCAGAGCCTGCCGTTTTCGTCCACGGTGCGCTTCATGTTGTTGCGCTTCATGGGGCCGCGCGGCACGCCAACGGCGGATATGTCAAAATACGCCTTTGCGGTTTTTCTGTAAAAAAGAATATTGTCGTGCTTGCGCGAATAATGCCTTATGGAGCGGCCGCCGCTTTTATATGCCCAAATTATTTCGTTCTGGAAGCATTTTTCGCCGAATATATCGTCCAGCATCAGCCTTATGCGCGCGCTCATGCGGTAATCTATATGCACGTATATCGAGCCGGTATCCTTGAGCAAATCGCGGCAAAGCATAAGCACGCCGCGCATCATTTCAAGATAGCTTGCGGTGTCCATATCGTCGCTGTATGCGGGTATTTTCACCTTTTCGCGCGCACCGGGCAGCTTTACGGAAAAGCCGTCTCCCGTGCCGAAGGGCGGGTCTATGTATATAAGATCCACCGCGCCGGCATATTCCCGCCGCAGCCGCTCCGCCATGGACTGCACCGTGCCGAGAATGAATTTGCCCGGCCCGCCGAAAGGGTATTCCTCGCCTATGGGTGTAATCAAATTATGCATAATAGCCCCCTGTATACCGGATTTAAGTAAAAAGCGCGCAGGATACGGTTCCTTACGCGCTGAAAGAATAAACGGCGTTATTGAGCGTTTGGCGTATCGCCTTCGGCACTGCGGCGCTTGCGGGCGTTGCGCACATGGGATTCCATGGCGTCCTTGGCCGCCGCCGCGTCCCTGCGCTCTATGGCGTCAAATATGGCCTTGTGTTCGCTCAAACTGTGGGACGGCCTGTCCGGCGTGCTGAGCGAATTTACGCGCACCTGACGGGTGTTGCGGTGCAGCGAGGTTAGTATGTGCCTTAATATGCGGCTGTTGGATGCGGAAAAAACCACCTCGTGAAATTCGGTATCCAGCCGCGCAAGGTTTGCAACGTCGTTCTTTCGGGTGTACATTTCCATCAGCTCAACTATTTCCGTAAGCCGCGCAAGGTTTGCTTCGTCTATGCGCTCCGCCGCCCAGTATGCGGCCTGCCCCTCCAGCAGATAGCGCACGGTAAAAATATCGTCTATATCCTGGCTGCTCATGCCCTGCACCATAACGCCGCGGTTGGGCATGCTTACAACAAGATCCTCAAGCTCAAGCTGCTTTAGCGCCTCCCTTATGGGCGTTCGGCTAACGTCCAGCTCCTCCGCCAGCTTGGTTTCAACAAGGTATGCGCCGTTGGCGTAGCGGCCTTCAATAATATCCTCTCGTATATGTTCATAGACCCTTGCGGTCAGGGATTGTTTATCATTGGGATCAAAATGCATAATTCGGCATCCTCCTGCTTTTTTATTGTAGCTTATATCTATTTGCATTGCAAGCGGCAAAAAACAAAAATGAAAAATT
>CABSAH010000016.1 GCA_902475645.1 uncultured Christensenellaceae bacterium
TCAACGTGGGGCTCAGGCTCTATAATTCATATATGACGATACGTTCTTTTTTTTGCGTGTGCAACCGCCGCACAAGAAAAAAACACGCCCGCCCCGTTCTAATGCTAAAGGGCGACCATGGTAAAAAGCTGCGCCGCGCGCTGATAATAGCCGGAGCGGTGCTCCTTTTTATACTGCTTTTGCTTCTACTTAGGCCCGAGCCCGTGCTTATGAAAAGCGCGGAGATTGCAAACGTATGGAACAACGGCGTGCTGCGCGTTGGCCTGCGCAGCGATGTGCCCGGGCTTTGCGAAAACAAAACGGGGCTTGAATGGGAAATTGCCGAGGCGCTTGCGGAGCGCATAATGTCCAATTCCGATAATTACACGGGGGATGCCCCCGCGCTTGAGGCGGTTGAGGTGACGAGCATGAGCGTGGGCGCAAAGCTGAGGGACGGCAGCATAGACGCCGCAATTTGCCTTATGCCAAAGGGCGCTAACTCCGCATACGCCTATTCCCGCGCATATTATGACGACCCGTGCTACATACTTGTAAAGCCCGGCAACGAAAATGCGGACATAACTAAGCTGAAGGTGGGCTGCATACAGTCCGCAAGCAGCTCAAGCCTGTATGTGCCGTCCGGCGCAACAAGGAACCTGCTGTTTTCCTATTACGGCGACAATAAGGACGCGGGCTTCAATACGGCAAACATAACCGGCTACGCGGCATATACCGATTTGTTTGACGCGCTGGACAAGGGTCATGTGGACGCAATAGCCATAAACGAACTTATGCTGAACAAATACGGCGGCGGCCGCGCATACGCAAAGCACGCCTTGGACATAGGCTCGCTGCATTATGCCGTTGCTACGCTGAATGCGAACAGCGCCATTGCAACCGTTGCGGATATGCTGCTTTCAGAAATGGGATACTGAGTTAAAGTAAAAACCCGCCTAAGCTCAAGGGCGGGTTTTTGTGTGCTAATAATTCGGTCTTATTCAACGTCCCTGCTGTATATGGCATCCGCAGCGTCGCGCGGGAACACGGCGCTGCCGTCCATTATGGCGCGGCATATATGGCAAACATCGGCCACACTCAGCCGCCCGTCCGCATCAACGTCCATAACGAGCATATCCGCAGCGCCCGCGTCGTTTGCGGCAATGAACCTGCATAGTATCACCGCATCCGCAACGCCTACGGTTCCGTTCCCGTCGGCATCGCCCGTAAGCGCAAGCGCCGCCGCACACGCGGCAATTACAGCAAGCGCAAGCAGCGCCGCTATGAGTTTTTTAACCCTTATCATGCATTTCCTTCCGATATCATTTGGCATAGCAGCACGGCGTCCGTCATGTTTACCGTACGGTCATTATCTATGTCCGCAGCGGC
Organism: uncultured Christensenellaceae bacterium; assembly: GCA_902475645.1. Classification (GTDB taxonomy): domain Bacteria; phylum Bacillota; class Clostridia; order Christensenellales; family CAG-138; genus Phil1. The sequence goes on from CABSAH010000016.1 coordinate 1,366, forward strand.
AAACGCGATACCGCTCAGCGCGGCATTATCCATTATATGCCCGCATATCATTTTAACGTCATCAATGTCTATTCTGCCGTCCGCGTTCACATCGCCCTTGATATAAACTTCTTTGGGATTAACGGTATAAAGCTGGCCGTTCATATCCACATATACCACCGTGCCGCGCCCGTAGAAGCTATTATTTAGATTCAGCCTGCCCGCGGCTATCTCCGTCACTATCGTGTTCCCTTCCACATCTTTAAGCTTTCTTACGGTGCTTTTTTCGGTATTGTAGCACATTATGGCATCGGTAACAGACTGTGTGCTGAACTTACCGTAAACAAGGCTTCTGTCTACCACGGCAAAGGCTGTTGCGTTTTCGGCAATAACCTTGTCCGATTGGCGGGACGTACCGTAGGGCGTTGAGTAGATTTTGCCCTTCGTATGCCGAACCTCCGTTCCGTTGACGGTCTGCTTCCAAAGCTTGCTGTCGTTGTAGTACCATTTGCCGTCAATATATGCCATGCCGCAATATATATCTTGCCAGAAGCCGGAATTGGGATGCTCCTTTTTTGCATCAATCGGCAATGTGCCGAATGCAAGGTTTACGCTGCTATCATCCGTCTTATTCTCTATGTCAAAGTGATTTTCCTTTATCTGAGCCCTTGTGTTCATGAAATAATCATGTTGACAATACCCCATGTAGTCGCCGTCATTTGTATAATCGCCCGCTTCCAGCTTCGGATCATCCCATGTAACGTCGGAATAATACCATCCCTTTTCGGTATTGATTATTAGCCAGCCATGATTGATATTCTCTGAGGATACAAAGTAGCTGTCTACGTCATATTCAGAGAGCAGGCTCATATATGCCAGCGCGTAGCCATGGCATACGGCAAGGCCGTTCACCAACGCACCGTAGGCATTAAACATATTCGGATTTTCGCTTTTTTTTGCCACGGCGGCATGGTCATAGCGCGTATGCAGGGCAATATAATCATGTATCGCCAATGCAATTTCGGTTTTGCTCATGCCGGAAGTGCCTTTTGGGAAAAGCGTTACCTTCGCGGCCTCCTTTTCTTCATTGTAGTCCTTGCGCATTTGGGCTGCATTTGGCCAAATATTAAAGCTAACCTGCACGTACATATTTGATCCTTGTGCGACACTATACAATATTTGGTTGTCTTCGTAAATGAACGACTCCGGCACGCTGTTCAAAACAGCGGAAATTCTATCCGTAATGGCTTTTTTATTCGCCTCGGTATGTTCTATTTTCAAATCAGACAATTCAACGCTCGGCTCGCAACCAAGTATAGCATTCTTGACGCGAAGCGCAATTTGCGTAAGCTTTAGCGGCGTAAGCTTGCCGTCGTCAGCTTCGCTGATGAGTGCGGGCGCCCTTGCGGGCATCATCCTATCAAAGTCTATGCCAAGCTGTTCGCCGTAAAAATCGCCGAATTGGAACACGCCGTCCAGCTCCGCGGGAACCTCAATTATCTCATCCTGCTCAGGCGCAGCATCGGCGTCCGCGTCCGCAAACGGCGGCTCATCGCCCTGCGCTTCGGGCGTGGGTTCGACCTCCGTATCAGGCTCGGCTGTATCGACCGCCTCCGGCTCGGCGGCAGGTATGTCCGCCTCGTTTTCGCCTTCGGCAAATGCGCATACGCTCATAAGCATAAGCGCCGCCAATACCATGCAGAGCAGTCTTTTTTTCATAATATGTTTCCCCTCCTGCCGTCAATATCATTCGGGGCCAAGGCTTTTCCCCCGGCCCCGATTCGGTTATGTTCGGTTAGTTTCTGCTGCCGCGCCTGCGCATTGTTACATACGCCGCGCCAAGCAGCGCCAGCAGGCCAAGCACGATAAGCATGCCACCGCCTATTACCGCGCCGTCGTTGCGCTGCGCGCCCTCCAGCACGTCTACGCCATCCGCCGTTTCAATTACGGGGCGGGCGTTAGCGGTGTTCTCCATGCCCTTTATGAAGCCCGCGCTTGCGGGGGTCATGGTATAGGGATGCTCAACCACGGTTGCGTCGCCCGTGGTGGGCATAAGCACGCCCACGGTAATGCCCGTTGTGCCGCTGCCGTTTATCTTGCCGCCCCTAAGCATTTCGTTAAGGTAGCTTATGGGATAGAATATGCGGTACATGCCCAGCTTTTCAAGCGCGCCGGGGTTCACAACAACCTGCATACCGAATGCGGAGTTGATTATAAGCGTATTGCCGCTTATATCCACCGCGCGGAGCACGCCCTGCGGCACCCTGTCGTAATAGCCGGCATTGGCGGTTATAACGCTGCCCTGTCCGCTGCGAAGGAGCGTCCAGTAAACCTCGTTCCAGAAGTTATCCTCAGGATCCCTTTCAGGCTCGGTGGGCAGTACGGGTGAAGGCGCGGGAGTGTACCAGCCTATGGCAAATGTCACATCGCTCTTTTCTATTTCAAACTGCAAGCCGCCCGCGGTCTTTTGCGGCACTATGGTTTTCATCTTGCCCTCGCCGTCGGGTATCAGCACCACAAATTCGTCATTCTTATCGGAATCGGCGGGGTAGGGCACGGTCACCTGCATCTTGCCGTTTGCAAACGTTACAGGCTTGCTCATGTTATCCTCAAAGCTGATGTTTTCATACACAACATCGCCGTCGCCGACATTATTGAACGCGGGGTTCTTCTTCACTTCCCCTTCAAGTTTATCCGGGGCGGCATAGGTAAGCTTGCCCTGCACATTTTCCGGCTTCACATCGTTCTCTGCTTTGTCCTTATATTCCATTTTCTTGCCCGCATCGGGTATGGGCGTTACAGCAAAGCCCTCGGCGCTTGGCGTACCATCCGGCTTAACGGTGTCCGCTGTTACGGAAACGGTTATAGCAACGCTTTGCTTATCGGTTGTATCGTCAAAATACTTTTCGGTATAGGTAAGCGTTATAGCAGCGGTGCCAAGGGTGTTCAGCAGGCGCGCTTCCTTCGCGCTGTCAACTACCGTGCCGTCGCTCATGGTAAGTACAACGTCCGCATGCTTCAGCGCCTTCTTCGCGCCGGACTTATACACGGCGTGTATCTTGTCGTCAAAGCCGATGGAGCTTGCTTCCTTCAGCTTGTAATTGTATGCTGTCGGGTCGGCTTCAAGCTTAACGCCTTCAAGCACGTCCACAACGGTGAAGCTGTGGGTATAGGTTATGCCGCCGTTCGCCTTATCGGTGAATGTTACGGTCTTGACGCCGAGAGCGGTTTCACCGATTGCGGCGGGGTCGTAAGTGGTGGTCACTTCAACCTTGGCTTTATCGTTAACGTCAAGCTGCTGCTCCGGTGCGCCGCTGCCAAACTTGGTAACAAGCTTTACGCCGCTTAGGTTAAGCGCTTCGCCCAGCTTCACCTGCGTGGGCAGGGCGGGCGATATGCTGTTTTCATAGGTGTCCTCCGCCAATTTCACGGTAACGATGGCGGTGACGTGGTTATAGTTCTTGTCAGGCGTGAAGGTGAGCGTCAACTCCGCCTTTTTGCCTATATCGGCGAACACAAGGCCGGACTTGATATTGAACACGAGGTTCGCGCCGTCTATCTTGGCATCGCCGTCAAGAATTTCGTTCGATCCGGTTACAACGCTCCACTTGCCGCTTACGTTGTCGGGAGTTAGCCGCAAATCGCTCAACGGGCGGCTCTGCGCACCCGCAAGCATGAACGCAACGGTGTATTCCTTATCGATCGCGCTCATGTCGGCCTCTTTTATCACCACGTCAACGGATTCGACCTTCAGGTTATAGTTCTTGCTGCCCTCGTCGGTCAGCTTGGCGGTTGCGCTGTAAATACCCGCGTCAACGGGAAGCGCATCCTTATCATTATAGGTAAGGGTATAGAGCGTCTTGCCTTCATCAGCCTCAACGCGGTTATCGGTAACGCCGCTCACCTCATGCGGATTGCCGTCATAGGTAACGGCGGCGGGCGCGGTGAGTGTGACGTTCAGATCGGCCTTTTTCACCTTGCCTGTAACCTTTCCTTCGGCGTTGGTAATATTGTAATTGCCCTGATCCGCACCGGAAATAGTGTAATTCACCTTGACCTCCACGGCGTCACCCGCGTCGGCGGTAACGTATGTACCCGTTACATTGTCGAACTGCACGTCATCGCCCTCTATCAATTTAGGTGCGCTTAGGGTAACAACTGCGTTATTTGTAAGGCCATCGTAGGTCTTTTCGGCAACGGTAGCCGTTACAGTCACGGGCTTTGCGGTAATGTCGGCCGTAAGCTTAACGGTGGGGTTGGTAAGGTTGTAGTTGTCCGCGTCCGTACCGTTGAGGGTTATGGGCTTGGTGTTGGTGACGGTCTTGTTCGTGCCGACTTTCTTATCAGCAAACGTGAATTTGAGGCCGGACTTATCGAAGCCAACCGCAGTACCTTCTATAATGCCGACAAGCTTAGCGTTGGTGCTGTTAACCTCGGCATCGGCGTTGCCGTCATACACCTTTGATTGTGCCTTGAAGCCCTCTACGGTAACTTCCTTCTTATTTATTGTAAGCTGCGCGGTTGTGTTGCCGATGTTATCATTATCCTCATATTTAATGGCAACGTTATATACGCCTGCATCGCGCGGCGCGGCAATGGTAGCACCGCCCTTTGTATAGGTAACGGTCAGGTCGCTCGGTTTAACGTCCTTGCCGTTGACCTTTGCAAAACTCAGGTCAATGCCCTGAGTTTCGCCGTTGAAGATCACGGTGGTGGTTTCGTTTATGCCGGAAATTTTGGCAGGGTCCTTCTTCGTAACCTTTATGGTGAAATTAATGGTTATGTCGCCGACGTCCTTTGCCTTAACGGTAACGGTAGCCGTGTATGTGCCTTCCTTGTCGGTTTTGATGCCCTTCGGACTTACGCTTATATCCAGATCGCCGTTGCTTTCAAGCGTGCCGGGTACGGTTTTAATAAACTCAAATTTGTTGGCATTCTCGCCACCAATGGTAGCGGTTATGCCCGTAAGCTTACCCGTGCCTGTGTTCGTTATTGTGGCGGTCAGTTCCGGGGGCAAATCCGCATCCACGCGAACCATTTTTACAACATCACCGATGGACTGCCATTCATAGGTGTGAGCGGTTGTCACCTTTATGCTGGCCGCAGGTGAGGGGTTATAGTTGTTATTGCCCTCCACGCGGGTGAACACATAATAATCAGTCGCGGGGTTAAGGTCGGTGGTGGTAATGGTCGCCGCCCATTCGGTAGGTTCTACGTCCGTGGTGCTGATGGCATACTCCTGATTTTCAACAAAGCTCACATCAAAGCTATTGGACGTTATACCCGTTACAGTAGGCGCGGCGGGCGCTTCCTGATTGGCCTTGATTATTTCAAAGTCGCAGGTTGCAACGGTGGTCTTGCAATCAGAATCCGCGCTGGAGGTATAAGTCACCTGCATGGTGTACTTTCCGGCGTTGGTGGGAACTTCCTCAGAGCCATTGTACGTAACCTCAACAGTCATATATTCAACGCTTGTGGGATTAAATGTAGGCGCGTGCTGGCTTCCGTCATAGGTGAACTCAACTGTTGTGTCGAAGTTACATCCTACCGCAGGCTTCTCCTCAAATATGGCCTTGATTTCCACATCGTCCTCGCCCATGGTGAAGCTTATCTTAGTGGCCTTCGCTTCTTCTTCCGTCAGGGTGACTCCCGTAGCTTCCCACTTTACCTTATGGTCGTTGTCCTCGGGAGTTGCGGTAAGCTCTATCTTGTCCCCCTCGCGCGGATTCTCGGGCGCGCCCTTAACCTCGCCGTTGCCTTCTATGGTAACGGTCAGCTTGCGCGGAGCTGCGGGTGTGGTGACGGTGTTGCTCTGTACTTCTGCGCTCGCCTTGTGGGTTGCGGTTTCGGGATAGTAGGCATATACCGTATACTCCGTGTCGTAGTCCACGGTGAACTCCGTGGCCGTGCCGAATGTGCCATCATTAAGCCTATACTGCGCCTTGGGGTCTTGCTTGGTAACTATTATCTTGTTTTCCTTGGCCTCAATAATGGGCTTGGCGGGGGCTTCCTGCGGGGCTTTTTGGACCTTCTCGGTCTTTGCGCTCACGTTGCCCGCGAAGTTATCCGAGCTGACCCGAACAGTGAGTACCTTGTCTATGTCGTCCTTGGTAATAGTATATGTGTTCTCGGCACTTATTACTTTGTCGTCACGATACCAAGTATATTTAGGATTATCAGCTTCACCGCTGTAATTTGCGGTAAGCGTTTTGCCGTAAACGGCGTCGCCGCTAATGGTGACCTCGCCGGTCAGGGCAGCTTTTTTAACGGTTATATCCTTGGTCGCGGTCTTGCCCTCAAACGTTGCGGTTATGGTTGCAGTGCCTTCGCCGACTGCGGTAACAATGCCGTTTTCAACGGTAGCAACTTTTTCTTTGTTTGTACTCCAAGCAACGTTGCTCATGTCGGCTTTGGGCTGTGTCGCGTTGGCAGGCTGCGCCTCAACGGTAAGCTTAGTGGTGTTGCCGATTCCGGTTATGCTGTCCGCGCCGTTGATGGTTATTCCGGTTACGGGAATGGAGATAACAATAGAGGGCACAGTCACGCTCGTGCTGTCCAAATAGTAGATGGTCTTATTCTTCGCATATAAAGTGGAATCATTTTCAACAGCATCAAGTTTAAAGTTTATGCTTGCAGCACCAGCTTTAGCAGTGTCCCTAACCTTCAGTTTAAACTTATAATAGATACCAGTATCATTAAATTCGTTATAGGATGTACTCTGGAATAACACTTTGCCATTTTCGACTTTTTCGGTGTTAACCATTAAGTTTTCGCCCGGTTCATCAGCACCTGCATATTCTTTATTCTTTAGGAATTTGATAAACTCATATTGTTCCGCATCAAAGAGTATAACAGCCGTTATGTTATTAACTCCAGGATTAGCCAACACATTAACATTGACATTGATCTCGTCTCCAACAGCAAGCGTACCGCTTTTGTCAGTTGTGATAGCAAGCTTTACTTCTGTGCCTGTCTCCGCGATAGCAGTAATAGGATAACCACTTATGCTCATTACCATTACTATCGCCATGACCAATGCAATTAGTCTTTTTTTCATTTTACTCTCCCTTCGTACTCTTTGTTACTGTATTCCAAACTCGACACTCATTCCTGCGCAATATTTAAGCATCAATATCGCATCAAGTATGTTAACCGAACCATCGTATGCAACGTCGGCTCTTGCAAGCTGTACATCATCCAGTTGAGCCGCACTCATACCTGCGCAATACTGCAAAAGCAATATTGCATCAAGTATGTTTATTCTCCCATCCCCATTAACATCGCCCAATGCATACCCCCCATATGGGTCATCGGTGACGTGGGGCTTTGTTATTGGGCTGAGGGCGCCGTTGGCGTCCTTGGTGGCTATGGCCTTGGGCGTTGGGTTAATGCTTTGGCTTGCGCCCGATTTTGTCATCGTCAGCACCGCCACGCCGTTGCGCATGTCCACGCCGTCGGTATTAAGTTCGGCATTGTAGCTTATCGTTACCCTGTCGCCGCTTATGTCAACCTTAAACGGGCAATCTCCCGCCTTTTGAATATTAGTATACCCGTTAAGCGTAAGCTGCATGTCCAGCCGCTGCACCTTTTCCGCATTCGCCTTGAGCGAAAGCGTAACCGTGCCGTCCTTCTCGCTCGTCAGGCAGAATATGGTGGGCGCGCCCGCCGTTGGGTAGGCTGCGCTGTCGCTCACGGTCACGGTGGTTGGCGTAAACGTGCTGTTAGCAGGGGTCAGCGCGGGGGCGGTGGTCTTATCCCCTATCATACATGCCGCAAAGCCGCTATCGGCTATATTTACGCTTGCCGCGCCGCTTTTCACCTTAAAAACAAGATTGCCTACCGCGGTTCCGGCCGCAATGCCCGTATCATTCTTGTTGATTATGTTGGCGGCGTTGAGAAGCAGTATTTTAATATTGCCGTCCTCAATCTTTTTGTGATAGTTGAGCGCGCTGTTCCCCGTTGCATCATCAGCATTGCCGAATACGGGCGTGTACGATACGAATTCAAGCTTGGCACTGTCATACACCACATTGAACTCCGCGCCGCCAAAGCTTGCAACAGCCCCGTCAAACACAATGTTGACGCTAAAATAATCGCCCTGCGCAAGCTCGCCGTTGCCGCTGTCAAGCTTTATGGCAATACTATCCCCCTCGGCAAGCGCGGAAAACGGCAATATAAGCGCCGCCATTATGCACGCAAGCAAAGCTGCCACAATTCCTTGTCGTTTCATATAATGCCTTCCCTCTCCTTTTAATTTGGACCGGAGCAGGCGGAGGGCATACCTCCACCACCTTATAGTTGAATAATATTATACCCGCAAACGGCAACATAGGCAAGATTATTTTGCTCCTTTGCGGGTATTGTTTACAATATGTTTATCCGTGCGGTTTATCTGCGGCGCATGGCGCGTATTGCGAAATAAATCGCGGCCGCTCCGGCTATTGCTGCCGCGGCAAAAAGCAGCCAAAGCCAAAGCGGAGGCGCATCCTTTTCCGCTTCGGCAACTGATACCGCTGCGCCGTCCGTCTGCACGGGCGCCGCGGGCTGCTGCGATACCGGCGCATCCTGAGCCGCACCTGTCTGCCCCGTCCCTTCAAAGGCGCCCACGGCCACAACGGTTTCCGTAACGTCCGTACTGTCCCCGCTTATGCCGTAAATTACGGCCTCGCCCTCGGCATGGGCGGTAACGTTGCCGTTTTCGTCAACGGTAGCCACGCGCTCGTTGCTGCTGGACCATATCGTTCCGCTTTCGCCCGCTATGCTTGTGCTTTGCCCAACGTTCATGGCAATGTCCGCATCCGTCGGCGCGGTAACGGCGGGGAAGGCCGTCGGCTCATTCGCGGTCTGCGCCGCGGGTGCAAGCTCCAGCTTGGCGGGGCTTTCGGTATATGCCAATTCGTTTAGCGAATTATCTATAATCATCGTTTCCGTACAGGCATCGTCAAGCTTTATAGCCGTGCTGCCCTGCGCGCCGTCCTTTGGGCGGAACGTAAGCTTCAGCAGCTCGCCGGGCTGCTTGCCGTCCATAAGCGTGCTCCATATGAATATAATTCTGCCGGGCTCTTCATCGTTTGTCGCGCTTATGCCGCCTGTCGTCATCGCGCCGTTTTTCACCTTCACAAGCTCCAGCATATTTTCGTCGTAATCAAGCGCAAACTGCGCGCCCGCAACGTCCGCGCCCCCGCTCAGGCTTACGGTAACGGTTATTGTGCCGTCCGCATTCATATCGCCCGCGTTTATGTTTATCTGCGTATCCTCCGCAAGCGCAGCCGCGCCCGCAAAAAGCAGCGCCGCGGCAACAAGCGCGGCAAAGGCTCTTTTTGTTTTGCGCATGTTCATTTCCTCCGTAAATGTATATACGGTTATTATATAATACACCGCCCGCCATTGCAACCGCGCTCAGCCGCGAAGAATAATTCCGCACAGCGCGGCGGCATCGGCAATATTCAGCCTGCCGTCGCCGTTTATGTCCGCGTTGGCGTCGCCATTGGCAATATTCACGCATAGCAGCACCGCGTCGCGTATGCTCACCCGCCCGTCCTTATCAATATCGCCCAGCCTGTACGCGCCCTCATTCGCGCATATGCGTATGCGAAAGCGATAATTTTCCGCTTTGCCGCCAGAAAGCGCCGCGTTAAGGCATATTTCCTCCTCCGCCTCGGCCCCGCCGCAATCTATTTCAATGGCTGCGCCGCCGCTCGTTAGGCTGCATTGTCCGCTCAGCGCGCTGTCCTGCCCAAGCGTTACGGTTATACCCTCAACGCCCTCCATGCTCAGGGTATAAGCAAGCCGCATATCGTCAAAGGAGCGCACAGCATCCGTACACAGCGCGGCATATGCGGCGCTTGCATCGTTAAAAAGCCCCACCGCCTGCCCCGTGGTTTGGTTGATAAGCCGCGGCTGCGCACCAAGCCCCGTTACCGTGCCCGCGAATTTTTCCGCACCGCCGCGAATATACTGCGCCTTTTCGGATATGCAAAGCGCCGCGCCCTCGCCGACCTCAACCGTTCCCATGTTAACAAGCAGTGCGCCGTCCGCAATGCTCATGCGCGCATCGGCAAGCAGCTTAAGCCTTACCCCGCGCGGAATATACACCCTGCCCGTAACGGTCAATACCGTATCCTCGCTTATATACACCGTTTCCGCCCCGCCCGAAAGCGCATTGTTAAGCCCGCTCTCCGTTTCCGCATGGCAAAAGCCGTCCATGCTGCCGTATACGCGCCTTTGCCCGCCGCCCGCATATTCGCCGCCCGCGCCAAGCACCGCGCAGCCATCCGCATATATGCACAGCCCCCGCTCAACGCCCGCCGCGCTGCCGTATGCTTCGTTCGTAAGCGCGGCGCATATGTTCAGCTCTGCCCCTGCATAAACATGCAGCGCGCCGTAAAGCGCAGTCCGTGCGCATATGCTCAGCCTTGCGCCGCCGTGAACATATATCAGCGTATTTTCGCCTATGTCCCACGCCCTATCTATGCTCACATCCGTATTTATATCCAGAATATGTATGTACTGCGCCGGATACGCGCCGTCCGTTGCCGCCTCCATATCGGCATCGGACGCTATGCTTCGCCGCGTATACCACGCCGTTATGTCCTCAAGCCCCTGCCCGTTCACAAGCGAACCCGCCTCCGCATTTGCCCATATGCGCGCATTGCACTCGTCAAACGCAATTTCTCCGCCGCCGTCCACCGTAAGCGCGCCGCCGTTTACCCATATGCTGCCCGAGCAATTAAGCCTTGCGCCGCCCGCAACATTCAGCGAATTGCCACTTTCTATAACTATTTCCGCGCCGTTTGGCAACGTGCAGTCCGCATCAAGCGTTACCGCGCCGTCGGCATAAATTTCGGCATATTCTCCGCAGCCTTGGGCGATTATTGCCGATAGCTCCTCCGCGCACGAAAAGCGCAGCTCGCCGCCGTGTTCCATGCCCGTTACGGTTCCGCCTGCGCTTTTATATAGCCTGCCGACGCCCGTATACAGGCCCGCGCGCGCATCCAGCGTACCGCCGTCGCGCACATATATGCCGCAGTTAAGCCTAAAGCCGCCCTTCACATATTCCTTGCCCCTGTTTTTAAGCGTGCCGTTTACCGCAAGCGTGCAGCCGGATTCTATATATATGCTGCCGAAGCTTTCCACCGATGCGCTTTCGCCTATCGTTATATCCGCATTTATTATGTGTATGGCAGTCCGTATGCCTATAAGCCAATCTTCATCCACGCTCAACAATAGCTTTTCGGCTCCGTTGCGGCCTATATAAGCCTCGCTCACAAGCGGCGCGCGCACGCCGTCCCGCGCGTATTCCCCTTCATGCTTTGCGTTAACAAACGCGGCTAATTCGTCCGCGGAGGCAATATAGTGCCGTTCCACCCAGCAGACGTTCTCCGCGTTCCATTCTATTCCGCTTGCATCGGCCATAGCTGTTCCGTCCGTCACATTAAATGGTGGTACAATGCATAAAAGCAACATTATACACAAAAGCAGGGCAATTCGGATACGCATACCTGTCCTCCGTATGTTTCGCGGCTATGTCGTATTTTATGGATTATTGTCGATATTTTGATTATTATACCATATGTTTGCCCTATGGCAAGACAATTCCGCCGCCTTGCTTATCATCCGCCCGAAAGTCGCAGGCAGCATAAAGCCGAATTTGCGTATAAAAAAACTCCCGCGCGGTATCAGCGTGCGGGAGCGGCGGCCGGTTCTGCGGCCCGGTTTTTCTTCTTGTTTTTGCGTTTTTGCGCAATAAGGCTTAGCGTTGCGCTGCAAAGATAATGCTTGGCGTTCTTAGCCACCTGATAATTATGCATTTCCTTTCGCGTCATCTGCGGCATTGTAAGGCAGCCGCGCATAAGCTTATCCTTCCTTGTAATGGTCATGCGGCATATGAAGCGGCCGTGCCCGGCGCAGCGGAACGCGCCGTAAAACCTGCGCCCGTCGTTGCTGCACCATTCGCCTATTGTATGCCTTGCGCCGCATACGGGGCAGTTTACAATGCGCATATCGTCGCTGTTTATAATATCGTGCCTGTTGTTAAAATACTGCGAATACTTGGGCGGCGGCACTTCGTATCCTTTGCCCGCCGCTACAATGCTTATCGGCGCCTTTGTGCCGCGGCTGAGCGCAAGCATTTCCTCATCCACCCATTCGCTCACAAGCGCGGTATACATTGCGTCCATCAGCGCATCGTGATAATCAAAGCAATCCGGTATATGGCAGAATTCCACCGCCTTATAAAGCGCAAGCACGCTTCCTACGCCCATTGTAAGGCTGAATGCGGCCTGTATGTCAAGCATCCGCACGTTCCGCTTTTCGGGCAGGGAATAATGCCTTGCGTTGGCGTTAAGCACATGCCAATCGCCCCCGCCCCAGCCGGCGAATACGGTTTCATCTCCAACCCAGTCCAAAAATGCGCTGTACGCCTGCTCAAACGTAAGCTCGCTTTCAAGCGAACGCCAAAGCTGCGGCAGCGTCCTTGCGCCAACGCTGAAGCCGCTGTGTACCTGCGGGCGTATGAACGCGCAGAACGTATCCGTTATTCTGTGCGCCGCGCTGTCGTATTTAACCGCGCCTATCTGCAATATCTCCGCAAGCGGCTCGCCGTCGCCCACGCCGCTGTTCCATTCCAAATCCATCACTATCATAACACGGATTATATCACACAATAAGCGGTTACGAAAAGCATAAGCTTAGCCGCCCCGCGCAGCGGAATGCACCCGTCAATCAACGGCGCAGACGAGTATTAACGTAAGCAAAATATACAGTAGGCTTGCCGCGCCCAATAAGGACGCAATAACAATGCCCGCCGCCTTCGCTATTTTATTGCTTATTTTGCACGCAAGCAGCACTATCGCCGCAACAGCCGCAAAAAACACAACTACCGCAACCCAAAATGGCATATTCTATCCCTCCTGTCCTTCCGTGGCGAACCACGCCGTATCAAGCGGCATATCCGAACCGCTGCTTTCTTCATAAAAGCTGTATCCTCCCTCCGCTTCGTCATACAGCCACACCAGCACAAGCTGATTATCGTCATCCATGTTGAACTGAATGGCAACGTCCGTATTGCCGTCGCCGTTGCCGTCCGCAAACGCTATGGCGTTGTAGTTTCCGCCCGTAAGCCCGTATTTTTCGGGGAACTCAACAAAGTCGAACAATACCTGCGTTTCTTCATCGTGATAAAAATACGCCCCGTCGTCCTCCACGCAAACAAGCACGGGCGTATCCTCCCCGCTGCGGGTTATGGTCCCGCTGTCCACCACCCAGCCCCATGTGCGCCAGTCCCGCCCCGCAATATCGTCTGATTCGTCATACACATCGCCCGAGCATGCGCAAAGCGCCATGCACAGGCACAAAAGCGCCGCCGTAAGCGCAATTCCCCGTTTTGCGTTTTTCATATGCACTCTTTCCTCCCTTTGCCGACAGCTCTTAGCAGCGGCGTCCGTTATGCCGCCGTTTTTCCCGTTCGGTTAAAATATTATATCATGGCAAAATTTAGTATTTCAACTTGTTCCAAGCCCGTATTGCATATTTTTTCGCGCTCCCTTCCCGCCGCGCCATCCGTTTCTTGCGGACTTAACTGGCGAAATGCATAATAAATCCCCCCTCAAAATGCAAAAAGCATTGAAACGCCCGGTAACGCCATGGTATAATAATACAAATACACATGCAAGGGGGTAATAAGTATGAAAAAATACGGAATCGGCCTTTTGTCCATTGCCATTTTGATTGTAAGCTTTCTGATTTGCAGATTTGCTCTGTTTGATATGCACAAAATGAAGCAATTTCCCCTCGTGCTGTTCATTGCGGGCGGCTTGTTTATAGGCATTTCCATGCTTTTCGGGGGCACCCGCTTCCCGCTTTTCGCTTCCCTTGGTTACCCCGTTTCATTCGCCGCAGGGTTGATTTTTAGCCAAGATTACGCCGACTCTACGGGCGCAATGACCCTGAACAATGGGTGGATAATATGCATAATAGTATACTTGGTTATCGTGTGCATAGGCATAATCGTTGAGGCTATTGCGCGTAAAAAGCGGAAGGAATGAGGGCGTTTACCGTTTGTTTGAAAGGAGGGCCTCTGCATGAACAAACCGGCCATATTCATTTTGACATTGGCTTGCGCCTTGGCTTTGGTCGGGTGCAGCCCAAATAAGGAAACAAAAAATCTATCGGACGATATGCCATTTGCGGAAACTCCCGATGTCAATTTAACCACGCCTGGCGACATGCCCGCAGACGAGGTTTTTGATATTGTTATATCCCATGCGTCGCGGGCGGATTTTGGGGCGATTTACTCAGGCGCATTGAATGAGAAAACCATGATGTTCAGCAGCGTTTTGCATCTTCCCATATACAAATTCGATTCATTGGAAGAATTGGAGCAATTCAAGGCCGCATTTGGGGACTCGCTTGGTATGGATGGTAAATATGACGGCGCTTTGTCCTTCAATGAAGCAACTTCCGGCCGCGATGAGGCATTTTTTGAAGAAAACAGCTTAATGCTCGTCTATGTTGATGTCAGCAACAAGGCAAGTGATTTGGAAGTGAGCAGCATTTTTTGTGACGGGAACACATTCTGCATACATATAATGCCCCGCAATGGCTCTAAATCCACAACCGACGGCGCAGATAGCTATCGTCTTATCACGGTCGCGGTTCCCAAAAGCATGATAAAGGACTGCACCGAGTTTGACGCCGACTTTAATAATGACACGAACTGATTGATTGTTCGATCCGACCGAAGCATTAACGGCGGGACGGCTAAAGCCGGTCCCGCCTTACTTTTGAGGTTTTGTCAGATTAAAAACCGTAGATTGGGTTTAGAACGGCATGTGTTCCGCAACGGGAGCATGTTAAGCGAAGCAATAGCACTCCGCAAGGCATACGCAAAATATACCGCGTGAGCAGCCTGCATCACAACAATCAAACACTTATAGCAGACGCAAGCTTTCTTCTGCCGTTCATATTTTTTCAGCAGGCATCAAAGCAAAACCAACGGTTTAATCAGGTCTGCCGGCTTGTCTTTCATCAGCATGAGTGCCGGCTCCACGTTTTCCAGCCCGTGAAATTTGTGTGTAATGAGCTTTTCGGGATGAATACGGCCGGTTTGAATCAAACGGGCCAGCTTCTCCGAACGCAGTCTGCCGCCCGGCATCAGACCGCCGACAATTTTCTTATGCCCCATTCCGCAGCCGAGCTCGACGCGGGGAAGGCCGATTGTGTCCCCTTCGCCGAGGTAATTGACGTTGCCTATCACCCCGCCCGGCTTCAGCATCCGAATTGCCTGATCGAACGCATCGTTGTCGCCACCGGCAACGATAACGCGGTCCACGCCCTTTCCGTGTGTTTTCTCAAGAATCTGCTCTACAATATCGCCCTCACGATAGTTGACAATCGCCGTGGCTCCAAATTCCGATGCAAGCTGGGCGCAATTTTTACGGGAGCCGACGGCGTAGATGTCGGCCGCCCCGCGAATGGCGGCAGCGGCAACGCTCATAAGCCCAACGGGGCCGATGCCGATTACCGCTACGGTGTCGCCAAACTGAATATCCGCCAGCTCTGCGCCGTGGAATCCGGTGGGAACCATATCGCTAATCATACAGGCAGCGCCAAGGTCCATTCCCTCCGGCAGCAGCGCAAGATTACCGTCGGCGTCGTTTACATGGAAGTATTCTCCAAACACGCCATCCTTGAAATTTGAAAATTTCCATCCGGAAAGCATTCCTCCGGAATGCATTGCGAAGCCCGCCTGCGCTTCCAATGAGTTCCAGTCCGGCGTAATGGCTGAAACAAGCACCCTGTCGCCAACCTTAAAATCCTTAACAAGCTTACCAACCTCGACAATTTCACCGACCGCTTCGTGGCCCAGTATCATGTCCTTTCGGTCGCCGATTGCCCCCGCCCAAACCGTGTGTACATCCGAGGTGCAGGGAGCCAATGCAATGGGCTTGCAGATAGCATCCATAGGGCCACAGGAGGGAGTTTCCTTTTCGATCCAGCCTGTCTGGCCGATCTTGAGCATTGCGAATCCTTTCATTACGAAAATTCCTTTCTATTTGTTTTTTTATATTCGGCGATCGGCCGACAGCAACCTGCAAGCAGCGAATACCATCTTTCAATTACCCATAGCCGTATATTTTCATTTTTTTATCGCCCCCTGCGCCGGCTTAGGGGACGCCTTGATTCTCACCAAATCGATATAAACCGCCGGCCAATCGATATCCGCTCTGATTAAAGTCTAAAGCTTTTTACCTTGTTCCCCTTCTTGTAGAAGGGATTGATTTTATTTTAACATAGCATATCCAAGCCGTCAAGTATCTATTTATATTCATCCCGCACACGGGCGCTCGCTATAATCCCTCGCACGCGGGGACAGCTTATTATGACTCCCTCCGGCTTTTGCTTACGCAAAAGCCACCTCCCTCGACAGGGAGGCTTTTGGCTTTGAGT
>CABSAH010000017.1 GCA_902475645.1 uncultured Christensenellaceae bacterium
AGTGGGCATAATAACCTGCCTTATAACGGGGCGTTTTTAGCGGGAGGATAGGCACATGCGTACAAAATGCAAAGGCAAGTCAACCGTTTTTTTCGCCGACCCGCCGCGCATCATTTCAGCCGGAACGATAGTTGGCGACGTGGAAGCGAAAGGCCCGCTCGGCAGCTATTTTGACATTGCCCTTGAGGACGACACTTGGGGCGAGGATACATGGGAAAAGGCCGAAAGAAAAATGTTTGAACATGCGGTGCGTACGGCCCTTGAAAAGGGCGGCCTCACGCCAATGCAGGTGGACATATTGCTGGGCGGAGATCTGCTGAACCAGATAATATCCGCAAACTTTGCGGCAAGGGAGCTTGAAATACCGTTCCTTGGGCTTTACGGCGCGTGTTCCACAATGGCCGAAGGAATGCTGATAGGCTCCATGCTTATAGACGGCGGCTTTGCGGACAGAGTAGCCTGCGCCGCAAGTAGCCATTTTTCCACGGCGGAGCGGCAGTACAGATTACCGCTGGAGATGGGTTCGCAGGCCGTGCCCACAAGCCAGCGCACCGTTACCGGCGCGGGCTGCGCGCTTTTGAGCGGCAGCGGCTGCGCGGACAAAGGCTCGCTTTCAAGCGTATGCATAGCGGGCGGGGTGATAGGCAGGGTTGTTGACCTTGGCATAACGGATGCGGCGAACATGGGCGCGGCAATGGCTCCCGCGGCGGCGGATACGCTAAAACGCCACCTGTTCGATACGGGGCGCACGGTTGAGGATTATGATTTGATAATCACGGGCGATCTCGGCTCCTTCGGCAGCGAGCTTTTCCTTATGCTGCTCAACGATGCCGGCATAGACGCCGGAACGCGGCACCTTGACTGCGGCAATATAATATTTTCCGCCGAACAGAGCGCTGTGTGCGGCGGCAGCGGCTGCGGGTGCAGCGCAGTTACAATGAACGGATATATACTGCCGCGCATGGATGCGGGCGAATACAATAGAATATTGTTCATGGCCACGGGCGCGCTGATGAGCCCCACGGCGGGGTTGCAGGGCGAAAGCATACCTGGCATAGCGCACGGCGTGGTGATAGAAAGGAGATAAGCGATGGAACTTTCCGCATACATTTATGCGTTTATTATAGGCGGGGCGATATGCGTAGTAGGCCAGCTTTTGATAAGCCTTACGCGCCTCACCAGCGCAAGGGTGCTGGTGCTGTTCGTTGTGAGCGGCGTGGTGCTCACGGGGCTTGGGCTATATGAGCCGCTGGTGCGTCTGGCGGGCGCGGGGGCCACGACTCCGCTTACGGGCTTCGGCTATGCCCTTGGCAAGGGCGCGATAGACGGCGCAATGGAGGACGGGCTTATGGGCGCGTTCACCGGCGGCATAAAGGCCACTGCCGGCGGTGTTGCCGCGGCAATAGTGTTCGGCGCGTTCAATGCGGCTATATTCACGCCAAAGACGAAAAAGTAGGGGATACCGCCAAAAGGCTCCCTGTCGAGGGAGCTGTCGAGCCGTAGGCGAGACTGAGGGAGTTAAACAACGACCGCTCCGCGAAGGGGTACGGCACTGTACGCGGTGTTTGTACTGCATTCAAAAGGCTCCCCGCACGGGGAGCTGGCAATACGCCGCAAGGCGTATTGACTGAGGGGTTGCCGTAAACAGCGGAGCCACGGTTTACTCCCTCCGTCTGCTCGTTACACTCGCATCCACCTCCCTCGACAGGGAGGCTTTTGGCGTGCTTAGCGATGCACTGTACTGCGGCAGCCTTGTCGGCGAATGGGCGCTTTACCGCCCGTCCCCATTTGTTCACAAAATACGCCCCTTGTTGGGCAATAATAAACATAGTATAATATAGCTGTATAAATATATGGAAAGATATGAAAGAGAGGATAACTTTTGACGGAAAACATTGAACTGCCCGCGGAGAAGAAGGCGGGCGCAAGGAGCAGAAGAAAGGCCGAGGCGGGCGCACAGACGGGCGCACGCAGGCGAAGCGCAACGCGGCCGCGCGCACAGGGCCGCACGAAGAATACGGAAAAGACGGCGGCGGAAAAGCCGAGCCGCGCGGCTAAGGCCGCAAAAACGGCAGCCAAGGCGCAGAGCGCGCGCACGAGCCGCGCAAAGAACAGGCTGAAAATAATACCGCTGGGCGGCGTGGGTGAAATAGGCAAGAACATGACCGTGCTGGAATACGGCAAGGACATGATCATAATAGACTGCGGATTGATATTCCCCGATGATGACATGCCGGGCATAGACCTTGTTATACCGGATATGACATACGTTGAAAAGAACGCGGACAAGCTGCGCGGCATACTCGTTACCCATGGTCACGAGGATCATATAGGCGCGCTGCCGTTTGCGCTCAAGCAATTCCAAACCCCCGTTTACGGCACTAAGCTTACATGCGCGCTGATTGAGCATAAGCTTGAGGAGGAGCGCGTGAAGAACGCAAGGCTCAACGTTGTAAAGCCGGGGGACAAGGTGCAGCTTGGGTGCTTTTCCGCGGAATTTATAAAGACGAGCCACTCCATACCGGGCGCGGTGGCGCTTGCCGTAACAACACCCGTGGGTACGGTTATCCACACGGGCGATTTTAAGGTGGACTATACCCCGCTGGACGGCGAGCCTATGGATATGGGCAGGCTTGCGTATTACGGTTCAAAGGGCGTGCTTGCGCTGATGAGCGACAGCACCAATGCGGAGCTTTCCGGCCACACGATATCCGAACGCGAAATAGGCAAAACGTTTGAGCATTATTTTGACATTGCTGACGGCCGCGTGATAGTTGCAACGTTTGCATCAAATATATACAGGATACAGCAGATTGCGGACGTTGCAATATCGTTCGGGCGGGTTATATGCTTCCAGGGGCGCAGCATGGTGAACATAACCAAGGTAGCGTCGGAGCTTGGGTATTTGAACATACCCGAGGAGAAGATAGTTGAGGTTGAAAAGCTAAAGCGCATAGACGACAGCAAGGTTTGCGTAATAACCACGGGCAGCCAGGGCGAGCCGATGAGCGGGCTGTTCCGCATGGCCAATGCATCGCACAAGCTGAACGTGGGCGAGGGGGACACGGTTATAATATCCGCCTCCGCAATACCGGGCAACGAGCTGGGCGTGAGCAGGGTTATAAACCAGCTTTATCAGCGCGGCGTAAGGGTCGTTTACGACAGAATGGCGGACGTACACGTTTCGGGCCACGCGCGGCGCGAGGAGCTGAGGCTTATGTTCACGCTGACAAAGCCCAAATTCTTCATTCCCGTGCATGGCGAGGCGAAGCAGCTTTATCAGCATGCGGAGCTTGCAAAGCAGATGGGCGTGCCGGAGGAGAATATTGTTGTGCCGGAGCTTGGCGAGGTGATAGAGCTGAACAAATCCGGCATAGGCGCAAACGGCGCGGTGCATAGCGGCAGCGTGCTGATAGACGGTTCAAGCGTGGGCGAAATAGGCGACGCGGTGTTAAAGGACCGCAAGCAGCTTTCGGAGGACGGGCTTTTCACCGTTGTTATACCGCTGAAGAAAAAGACGGGCGAGCTTATAGGCCAGCCGGAGGTGATATCGCGCGGGTTCGTATATGTAAAAAGCTCGGAGGAACTGATTGCGGATACGAAGAATCTGGTAAAGGGGCTTGCGGCGCAGTTTGCATCGGCAAACCGCAGCGAGTGGAGCGGCATAAAGAACAACATACGCTCCGCGCTGAAAAACGAGCTGTACCACAAAACAAAGCGCACGCCCATAATTTTGCCTATTATTATAGAGATAGACATATAATGCAAAACGGAGGTAGATTATGATTTACGATAAGGCGAGGGATTTGGCAAAGGCAATGGCCGAAAGCGAGGAATATGTTTCCTATAAAAACGCAAAGGAAAAGGCGTTTGCCAACGATACCACAAAGGCGCTGCTGAAGGAATACATGACGCTGCGCATCCGTATGCAGGGCGCGCTTGTATCGGGCCAAAAGGATGACGAGGCTATGGAGCGGCTGCAAAAAATAGGCGAGGTGCTTCAGCTCAACCCCGATGCATCGGCCTACCTTATGGCGGAATACAGGCTGAATACAATGCTTGGCGACGTATATAAAATACTTGCCGACGGCATAGATCTCGATTTGGGCTTTGGCGAAGACTGAGCGGAGAGGTAGCATAGAGTGGAACGCGGCACCAACAAAAAAAAGCGGCGCGGCGGGCGGGAAAACAGCACGGCAAGGAAGGTATGGCGCGCTGTAAGGCCGCTGCTCATATTCCTTATAAGCGCGGGCATATGCGTGGGCGCGTTTGTGTTTGCGTTCGATTTTATGAAGGCAAGGCTGTTTTCCCCCGTGGATATAGGCGACGCCACGCCAGTTGAAATAACCATAAGCCCCGGCTCCGGCGCAAGCAGCATTGCAAGGAAGCTGTACGAAGCCGGCGGCGTGGACGAGAGCGGGAGCATAGTATCCCCCGGGCTTATAACCAGCAAAACCGTGTTCAAAATATACGTTGACTTCACGGGCAAATCCAGCAAGCTTAAAGCGGGAACGTATATACTTTCGCGCAATATGGACATTGAGCAGATAGTTGACGTTATATGCGAGGGCAACCCGCCGCGCACAACGCTGAAGCTTGTTGTTACGGAGGGCATGACGGCGGAGGAAATTGCGGACAAGCTTGTTTCGTTGGATGTGATTAAGGCGAAGTCCGAATTTTTGAACCTGTGCAAAACGGGCGAAGGCTTCAGGGAAAAATATCCGTTTGTGGCGAATATACCCGTAAATGCTGCTCAGGCGCGGGACTATGCGCTGGAGGGCTACCTGTTCCCCGATACATATGAAATTTACAGCGACGAGGCCGCCGAATCGATAATCGGCCGCATGCTTACGCGCTTTGACCAGATAATGGGCGATAAGTATAAGCGCCGCGCAGCCGAGCTTGGCATGAGCGTGGACGATGTTGTTAACCTTGCTTCGCTTATTGAAAAAGAAGCGCGGCATGAAAACGACTTTGCGCGCGTGTCCGCCGTGTTCCATCTTAGGCTTAAAAAGGGCATGAAGCTGCAAAGCGACGCGCCGCTTAAATATATACTCCATACGTCGGGCGTGCTTACGTTCACGGCGGAGCAGATGGCGAACACATCGCTTTACAATACCCATGTGTATGAAGGGCTTCCGCTGGGGCCGATAGCCAACCCCGGCAGGAAGGCGATTGAGGCGGCGCTGTATCCGGATGAGGGATACATGACTGAAGGGTATCTGTATTTCTGCCTGATGGATTCGCAGACGGGCGAGCTTGCATACGCCAAAACCCTTGAGGAGCACAACGAAAACGTGGCCCAATACCGCCCGCGGTGGTAAAACGGGAATAAAAACGGGCAATTTGGCTGCGCGGGGTTGTATGAAGGCGGAATGAATGCTATAATAAGTTGTTAAAATTTGTGGAGGTCAACAAAATGTCGGGTCATTCCAAATGGGCAAATATTAAGAATAAGAAAGAAAAAACCGATTCTCAGCGCGGCAAAATTTTCACCAAAATAGGCCGCGAAATAGCAATAGCCGTTAAAGAGGGCGGCGGCGACCCCAACAACAACTCCAAGCTAAGGGACGTTATAGCCAAGGCTAAGGCCGCCAATATGCCTAACGACAATATCACCCGCTCCATCAAAAAGGCCGCGGGCGAGCTTGGCAGCATAAACTACGAGGAGATAACCTATGAAGGCTACGGCCCCAACGGCATAGCCATGATAGTGAACGTGGTTACGGATAACCGCAACCGCACGGCGGCGGAGGTACGGCATCTTTTCGATAAGAGCGGCGGCAGCATGGGCGCAAGCGGCTGCGTGGCATGGATGTTCGATAAGCGCGGCGTTATAGTTATAGAGCGCACAAGCGATATTGACGAGGATGAAATAATGATGCAGGCGCTTGAAGCGGGCGCGGAGGATATAGTTCCGCAGGACGATGTGTTTGAAATATACACCAATGCAAACGATTTCTCCGCCGTGCGCGAGGAGATGGAAAAGCTTGGCTACGATTTCCTTTCCGCCGAAATTTCCATGATTCCGCAGACCACCGTGGACGCAAGCGACCCCGAGCTTGCCGAAAAGATAGAGCGCATGATAGAGCGCTTTGAAGATAATGACGACGTGCAGCAAATCTATCACAATGCCATACTGCCGGAGGCGGAAGAGGAAGAATAAATTATTTAATGTGACGAAAAAGCCGCAGGAGCATATCCCGCGGCTTTTTGCAGCCGATTTTTACCCTTTGCGGGGGCGGATAAAGTTTTCAAAATCTTGACTTTTCTCCACGCAGGCTTTACAATTAAACGGAGTAATTATGCACCGGTGTGTGTTTGCTATTTATTGCATTATGCTTATTTTATACATGCAACGTTGATATGCTCGGATTTTTTGATATATACTTGGAGGTGTACTGACTTTGTGGGACATAATTATCCCCATTATTGCTGGGGTTGTTTGTGGTGTCGGCGGTTGGTTTGGAGGGTACTGGTATCGCCGCAACATTGCCGAGGCTAAGGTTGCCAAGGCCGAAGACGCCGTGAAGCAGATGATAGACGCCGCACAGAAGCGCGCGGAGACTATCAAAAAAGAAACCATACTGGAAGCAAAAGAAGAGGTTTACAAGCTAAAGAGCGAAAACGAGCGCGAAAACAGGGAGCGCCGCAACGAAATACAGCGCAGCGAACGCCGGCTTTTGCAGAAGGAAGAGCTGCTGGATAAAAAGATGGAGGCCATAGAGCAGCGCGAGGAGAACGCCGTAAAGAAGCAGAAGGAGATTGAAGCGAGCGAGGCGGAGATAAACGAAATGAAGGCCCGCCAGCTAAAGGAACTGGAAACCATATCCGGCTTGAGCATGGACGAGGCCAAGGACATACTGCTTGAAAGCGTTGAGCATGACGCGCGGCACGAGGCGGCGCTGATGCTGAGGGAAATAGAGCAAAAAACAAAAGAAGAAGCCGACAAGCGCGCAAGGAACATAGTTTCGCTTGCGATACAGCGTTGCGCGGCGGATCACGTTGCGGAAACGACGGTGAGCGTTGTTGCGCTGCCCAATGACGAAATGAAGGGCCGCATAATAGGGCGCGAGGGCAGGAACATACGCACCCTTGAAACCGCCACCGGCGTTGATTTGATAATCGACGATACTCCCGAAGCCGTTATACTTTCCGGCTTTGACCCCGTAAGGCGTGAGGTTGCAAGGATTGCGCTTGAAAAGCTTATAATGGATGGGCGCATTCATCCCGGCCGCATAGAGGAAATGGTGGAAAAGGCGCGCAAGGAAGTGGATGTGCAGATACGCGAAGCGGGCGAGCAGGCCATATTCGAATGCGGCATACACGGGCTGCATCATGAGCTTGTGAAGTTGCTGGGCAGGCTCAGGTACCGCACAAGCTACGGCCAGAACGTGCTGAAGCACTCGATAGAGGTTTCCCACCTTGCGGGCATAATGGCGGCGGAGATAGGCGCCAACGTAACGCTTGCCAAGCGCGCAGGCTTGCTGCACGATATAGGCAAGGCCATTGACCACGAGGTTGAAGGCCCGCATGTGCAGATAGGCGCCGACGTTGCCAAGAAGTACCGCGAAAACAACCAGGTTATAAACGCCATAATGGCGCACCATGGCGACGTTGAGCCCGCAACCGTTGAAGCGGTGCTGGTTCAGGCGGCGGACGCCATAAGCGCGGCGCGCCCCGGCGCAAGGCGCGAAACGCTTGAAAACTACATCAAGCGGCTTGAAAAGCTGGAGGAGATTGCAAACTCCTTTGAAGGCGTGGATAAGTCCTTTGCAATACAGGCCGGCCGCGAGATACGCATAATAGTCAAGCCCGAAAACGTGAACGACGCCGATACCATAATAATGGCAAAGGAAATAGTTAAGCGCATAGAAACGGAGCTTGAATATCCGGGCCAGATAAAGGTGAACGTTATACGCGAAACGCGCGCGGTTGAGTTTGCCAAATAATAAGAATAAGCATAAAACGGAAATGGGCTGCGGCGCAACTGCCGCGGCCTTTTCAGCATAATGCATACGGGGGATAACCATGTACGTTGCGGATGCGCATTGCGATTTTTTATACTATATGCTGCACAGGGGCTATGATATTGCCGTGCCGAGGGCGAATCAGGCCGTGGATATACCCGGCATGCGCACGGGCGGGGCGGCGATGCAGCTTTTTGCGGCATGGATGGACCCGGACGAGGATATAACCTTTTTGCAGCAATGCATGAGCCTTATTGACGCATATAAGCGCATGCTGGCGGCGAACAGCATGCTGACCCCGCTTACGAAGGATTTTGAGCCGGGACAGGGCAAAATAGCCGCCGTGCTTACGATAGAGGGCGGAGAGGCGATAGAGGGGCGGCTTGAAAACCTAAGGCTGTTCCGTGAGCTTGGCGTTAAGGCGATGACGCTTACATGGAACGAGCAAAACGAGCTTGCAAGCCCCGCAACGGCGCGCAGGGACAGGGGACTGAGCCGCCTTGGAAGGGGCGTTGTGCGCGAAATGGAGCGCATCAACATGGCCGTGGACGTGGCGCATCTTAGCGATGCTTCGATAGACGGCGTGCTGGACGAAATACGCGCCCCAATATTTTCATCCCATACAAACGCCCGCACGGTGCTGAAGCATAAGCGTTCGCTTACGGACAGGCATATAAAGGAGATAGCGCGGCGCGGCGGCGTTGTGGGCGTGAACTATTATTCGCCGCAGCTTGTGGAGCGCGGCCGTGCAGGTATAGACGATATTGTTAAGCATATTGAGCATATTGCAGCCGTAGGCGGCATAGACTGCGTGGCCCTGGGCAGCGATTTTGACGGCATGGGGCAGGATGCTTATCCCGAAGGGCTGAACAACTGGAAGGATGTGCCAAAGCTTATTAAGGCATTGGAAAAGGCAGGCTTTTGCGAAAGCGATATACGCAAAATAGCCTGCGATAACCTGATAAACTATATGAAGCGGTTCGTTTAAGCCGGTATGCCGGAATCGTGCATTATGCACGCTATTTCATAGGCCGAAAGCGGGCTGAGTATTATTGCAATGCCTTCCCGCTCCGCCCTTTTTGCGCTTAGCATATCCGCCGCTATGCCGTCCGGCCATATTATGCAGGCCATTGAGCATTGCGCGGCGATTGCAACGGCGGTCATGTGCGTCTGCACGGTTATCCATGCGCATTTGTCCCTGCCGCGCACCATTGCGTGGCTGAGCATATCGCATACCATGCCGCAGCTTATTTCATTTTCGGAATTTGCGGATATCAGCTTGCCGTCTATGCGGCGCGATAGTTCATAAGCAGTCATTGCGCCAAGTCCCTTACCAAATTATCCCGCTAACTTTTCAACCATTGCGGCATAGCGGGACGCCGTATATAGATGAGTATACTTCATGGCGGAAGAAAAATCCACCATGCTTTCGTATTCGCTTTCGCAAACCTTGTCAAGCTGTGCGCGGCAGTCCGAATACGCGCCGAGTATTTCGCCAAGCGTGCCGTCCGCGCCCGAAAAGGATTCAAGCGGCGTAAGCCTTGCATCCAACGTGTTCAGTATGCCCATGCAAAGCCGCTTGCCGTCCGCAACGCTCATGCTCTCCTTGTCAAAGCGTATCGCGGCATGGCCCATGCCGTCTATAACCTCGTTAAACGCGGCAAATGCGCCGCAAATATCCTCTATGGCGCTTTTATCCGCTGTAACCTTAAAGCTTGCCTGCGGGGAGGAAAGCGTGTACATGGCGGTCTCCACGCCCTCTGACGTAAGCCTATCCTTAACGCTCTTTGCGCTCTGCTCGCTGTCGTAGCCCGATGCCATAACGCGGTAGCGTGTTTGTCCGGAGCTTCCGTCGGCAAGTATATAGCCCGCCGCGCCGAGCGCGCGCAGACGGCCGGCCTCCTTTTCGGCATTTTCGCGGCTTGAGAATACGCCCATTTGCAGCATATAGCAATTCAGCGCGGGCAGCACGGCGTTCGCGCTTTCCGCTGCGGCCGCTTCACCCGTGGCAAGGTTTATGCCGCCGGGCCGCTCGTTTGCAGCGCTGCCGCCGTTAAGACCTGAAGGCTCGCCGTCCGCATCATCGCCCAAGGACGAAACCGCCGAAAACAGCGGGGCCATGACCTCGCGCGCCACCCATTCGCCCGCGCTTGACGTGACTATTATATATACTATGCCGGCAATGAGTATGAACGATATAATCATTCCGCCCAAGCCGGAGGACGACTGCGCGCGGCTGCGGGGGCGGGAACGCATTGAACGCGACTTTTTTCTGCGCCTGTATTCCATGTGTGCAAGCTCCTTATGAACTGATGGTATATATCTATGCTTGGACGGGTGAAGAATATACTTGATTGCAAAAGGCGAAGTATTACTATAAAATAAATAAAATACAATTTACGCGGGGCAGGTGGATACGGGCTGAAAAGGCTTACAAAAAGGCTGGGCGCATTGCTTGATATGCTGCACGGTACACGGGAATTGATAGACATAGGCTCGGATCACGGCATACTGTGCGCATATGCCGTGACCACGGGCAAGGCGGCGCACGCAATAGCCGCGGACATAAGCGCGGATTCGCTCGGCAAGGCGCGCGCGCTGATAAAGGAGCTTTCGCTTGAGGATAGGGTAAGCTTTGCGGTGTCGGACGGGTTTTTGAGCATCGATACGGATGAAGAAAGCTACAGCGCGGTAATAGCCGGCATGGGCGGGGAGCTTATAGCGCGCATACTTGAAGGCGGGGGAGAGAAAGCCGAACGCGCCGCGGAAATAGCCATGCAGCCCATGGGCGGCGCAAAGGAGCTGCGGAAATACCTTTACGCGAACGGCTTCAACATAACGGACGAAAGCGTAATAGAAGATGGCGGCAGGTATTATCAGCTTATACTTGCGCATTACGACGGCATTGCGCGCCCCACGCCCGCGGGCGGACTGCTTGAATTCGGCGAAATAGCGTATCAAAAGCGCGAAGCGGCGCTGAAAAAGCTGCTGGACGGCGTGTGCGCCACGCGCAGCAGAAAGCTTGAAAACGCAATGCAGGGCGGCGCCGCGCCGAAGGAGCTTATAAACGATTTGCACGACGCCGAAAAGCTTAGGGCGGAGTGGTAGGAAGGAGAACACATGCACATATCGGACTTTACAGAAAAGATGCAGCTTATAGCCCCGCGGGAGCTGAGGATGGATTACGACAACGTGGGGCTTTTGATAGGGCCTGAAAAGCAGGAGATACGGCGCGTGCTTGTGGCGCTGGACTGCACAACGCTGACCGCCAAGGAGGCCGTGGAATGGGGCGCGGACATTATGCTTACACATCATCCGGTGTTCTTTAGGGGAACAAAGCGGATATCGCCGCACGACCCGGCTACGGCGGGCGCATATATGCTGATACGCCACGGCATTGGCCTTTTTGCGGCGCATACAAACCTTGACGCGGCGGAGGACGGCGTGAACGATGCGCTTGCGGAGGCGATAGGCGTTAAGGACGCAGTACCCATGGAGCCGGACGGACTGGGCAGGATAGGCACGCTTGATAAGCCCATGCGCTTTGGCGAATTTGCAAGGGCGGTTGAACAAAGGCTGAATACGGCCGTGCGCATATCGGGCGCGGAGGAGCGCATTATAAGCCGCGTGGCGGTAATAGGCGGCGCGGCGGGCGAATATGCGGAGGCGGCGCATAACGCGGGTGCGGATGCATTCGTTACGGGCGAATGTAAGCACCACGAGGCGCTTTATGCGCGGGAAGCGGGCATTTGCCTGATTGACGCGGGGCATTACGAAACGGAGAAAACGGTGCTTGACAGGCTCATAAAGCGTTTACATTGCGATGGCGATGATGTACAATATAAAGTGAGTGAGTATGAATATGGCCCGCTCAGGAAATTATGATTTGCAGCTGATGACAGCGTGAATTATAGATATGGAGGTATGAACCATGAATAAACTGGACGCCCTCTGGCGGTATCAGCAGGCCGAGCTTGAAACGGATAAGCTGGAAAACAAGCTTAAATCAACGCCCGCAAGGCAGAAGCTGAATAAGCTGTTCACCTTTTTGAAGGAGCAGCAGAACGCCATAGCCGGAATACAGAAAACGCTGGACGCCCGCCGGCAGGCCGTGGATAAAATCCAGGCGCAGATGGAGGAGCTTGAGCATAAATACGAGCTTGAAGTGGGCGAGTTCAAAATAATGCTTAACGATGAAGAATGCACCGCCGAGGAAATGACCGAATCCCGCAGGAACGTGGAGCGCATAATGAAGCAGGCGGAGGCCGCCAAGCGGGAGCTTTACGACGCGATGGCGCAGATTGAAAAATCCGCGGCCGAATACAAGGAAACCTATGCCAAGGCCGCAAAGGCCAAAAAGGAATACGACGCCGCAAGGAGCGAATGTGAGCAGGAGGCCGCCGCGGCAAAGCCCGATATAGACAAGGCCAAGGCTGCCGCCGACGAGGCCGCAAGGGCCGTGGATGCGGAGCTGCTGGAGCGGTATAAGCGCATAAAGGGGCGGTATGCCGTGCCTATGGCAAGGGTTGAAAACAACCAATGCTCCGGCTGCAATATGTCGCTGCCCACAAGCACGGTAAAGCGCGTTGCAACGGGCGAAGGCATTGTTGAATGCGAAAACTGCGGCAGGATACTGTACGCATAGAAAAAAGCTTATACGGTTTATGAGTAAGCCATGCGGCCGCGTGCGGGGCCGAGTTTTCGGTCATCCGCATGAGGAAAGTCCGGGCTCCGCAGGGCAGGGTGCCGGATAACGTCCGGCGGGGGCGACCCCAGGGATAGTGCAACAGAGATATACCGCCGCGCCTATGCGCGGTAAGGATGGAAAGGCGAGGTAAGAGCTCACCGGCGGGGCGGGTAACCGTTCCGTCCTGTAAACCCCACCCGGTGCAAGATTGGAATGGGAGCGCGTGCGATTTTTTCGCAGAAATGGCTGCCCGTCAGGCTCCTGATAATCGCGCGAGCGCGGCGGCGACGCCGCGCCAAGATAGATGGCCGCACGCCGATGCATATCGGCCGACAGAACCCGGCTTATTGCTTGCTCATATGTTTGTTTAAGGGGACGCTTCGGCGTCCCTAAGCTTATATTAAAAACATTGGGTTTTCGTACAATACGGGTTTTGCCGCCCGGGAGCGAAAGCGAGATAAAACCCGAGATAACTCATAAAAGCGGCTGACAGCCGCTTTTATGACACTTAGGGGACGCTTCGGCGTCCCTTTTACATTGTTCGGGTATATCCGAATTATTCTTCGGCGATATGCAAAGAGTACTTTACTTATTTCTAATATGTGATATCATATGCCATGGAGCGTAAATACGCTTATAACGGGAAAGGATATACCTTAAATGAAAAACGAAAAGCTCTACAAGATTATTGTTGCGGCAATGATGGCCGCGCTCGCCTGCGTTGCAACCATGATAATCCGCATCCCTTCGCCTATGCAGGGTTATGTTAACCTTGGCGATGCGGTCGTGCTGATGTGCGGCTGGATATTAGGGCCTATATATGGCGTCGCTGCGGCAGGCATAGGAAGTATGCTTGCGGACGTACTGGCGGCATACCCGCATTACGCTCCAGGTACGCTTGTTATCAAGGCCGTTGTTGCGCTGATAGCATACGCGGTGTTCACCGCACTTAGGCGCGGTAAGGAAAACAGCACCAAAAACCTTTTGCTGTCGCTTGCCGTAAGCGGCGTTGTCGGCGAAATTGCCATGGTGGTGCTGTATTTTGTTTATGCTTCGCTGCTGCTCGGCAAGGGCTGGGCTGCCGCCGCAAGCATCCCCGGCAACCTTATGCAGGGCTTGGTGGGCATAATTGTCGGCGCGGCGCTGTATGTGCTGATAAGCAAGAGCAAGGCGCTGCCGCATCTGTTCAAGGAATAATAAGCACAAAAGCACGGATTATGCAAAAAAAGGAGCCTATATAGGCTCCTTTTTGGTATGCTTTATCAGGATTTTGCAAGGTAGGCGTTTATGAAATCCTCTATATCGCCATCCATAACGGCCTGAATATTGCCGTTTTCCTCGCCGGTGCGGTGGTCCTTTACCAGCGTATATGGCTGGAATACATAGGAGCGTATCTGGCTGCCCCATTCAATGCGCTTCATTTCGCCCTTTATTTCGTTCATCTGGGCCATGCGCTCCTGCTCAGCCAATTCCATAAGCTTGCCCTTGAGTATGCGCATTGCCATTTCCTTATTCTGAAGCTGACTGCGCTCGTTTTGGCATTGCACCACTATTCCGGTGGGAATGTGGGTTATGCGTATGGCGGAGCTTACCTTGTTTACGTTCTGGCCGCCCGCGCCGCCCGAACGATAGGTATCTATGCGCAAATCGTCCATGTCTATCTCAACGTCGTTTGTATCGTCGTCGAATATGGGCGTAACGTCAAGGGAGGCAAAGCTTGTGTGCCGCCTGCCGGAGGAATCGAACGGAGATATTCTCACCAGCCTGTGCACGCCCTTTTCGGCCTTTAGATAGCCGTATGCATTTTCGCCGTCCACCTCGAACGTAACGCTCTTTATGCCGGCTTCCTCGCCGTCCAGATAGTCTATCACCTTAACGGAATAGCCCATCTTTTCGCAATATCGGGTGTACATGCGGTAAAGCAGGCTTACCCAGTCCTGCGCTTCCGTTCCGCCCGCGCCCGCGTGCAGGCTGAGCACGGCATTATAGCTATCATAAGGGCCTTTAAGCAGCGCTTCAAGCTTCAGCGCCTCTATGTCCTTTTCAAGCGCGGCAAACTCGCCCTGCACCTCCGGCACAAGGCTTTCGTCGTTTTCCTCGTCCGCCATCTCCATCAGCGTTTCAAGATCCTCGCACCTTGCCATAAGGTGAGAATACTTATCCAGCTTGGAGGTTATGGCCTTCATGCGGCGGTTCACCTTGTTTGCGTTTTCAACGTCGTTCCAGAAGCCGTCCTTGCCCATTTCGGCCTCCAGCTCTTCCTTTTCCCTGCTCAATGAAGCAAGGTCAAAGGGAGCCACCTGCCTCTTTCAGCGTTTCAACCGCCGCGGCAAGCTGCTGCCGTGTTTCATCCAGTTGGATCACTGTTAATCACATCCTTCTCTTTGTGTTTTATATTTACCGCAAAAAGCATCAATTCTTTCCGCAGCAATTCTTGTATTTAAGCCCGCTGCCGCAGGGGCAGGGGTCGTTGCGGCCGGGCTTTTTGTCCGTCCGCTTGGGCTTTGGCTTATCGTCGCCCGCAATTTCAACCGGCTTTGCAAGCTGCTCGCGCTGCTGCGGAGCCATGCGCACGGTAACGTGGAATATGCTCCTGACGGTTTGCTCGCGTATGCCAAGCACCATTTCATCGAACATATCAAAGCCCATGTTGCGGTATGCAACAACCGGGTCTTTCTGGCCGAGCGCCTGCAAGCCTATGCCCTGGCGCAGCTGATCCATGGCGTCTATATGATCCATCCAATGCGAATCGACCGCCTTCAGCAGCACCACGCGCTCCACCTCGCGCATATCTATGCCCGCTTCCGATATTTCCGCTTCCTTCTTGGCATACAGCGCATCAACAAGCTCAAGCGTCTTTGCTTCAAGCTCCTTGCGGCCGGCAATGCCGTGGAGCTTGCCCGTAAAGTCGGCGCCGAGCAGCTGGTTAAGCTCGCTGTACAGCGCCATCATATCCCATTCGTTGGCGGAAGCATGGGCGCTTGCGCATTGGTCAAGCTTGGCAATAATGCTTTCGTTCACCATTTCCATTATGGAAGCGTGAATATCCTCGCCCATCAGCACGCGGCGGCGCTGGGAATAGATTATTTCGCGCATTTTGTTCATAACGTCGTCATACTGAAGCACGTTCTTTCGTATTTCAAAGTTATGGGTTTCAACGCGCTTTTGGGCGTTTTCTATCTGCTTTGAAAGCAGCTTCATGTCCAGCGGTATCTCCTCATCGGGCGATAGGCGCTGCATCATAAGCTTTATTCGTTCCCCGCCGAAGCGCAGCATCAGCTCATCCTCAAGCGATACATAGAAGCGCGTGGAGCCGGGGTCTCCCTGCCGGCCTGCGCGGCCGCGGAGCTGATTGTCTATACGGCGGGATTCGTGCCGCTCCGTGCCTATTATGTGCAGTCCGCCCGCGGCAACAACCGCCTCGTGCTGCTTGTCGGTTTCCTGCTTTATTCTGTTGTAAGCTTCGGCGTATTCCGCGCGGGCTTCAACTATGCTGTCGTCGCTTGTTTCCTCGTGCCCCGTGGCGGCCTCTATCAGCATTTCGTCCATGCCGTTCTGCCTAAGCTCCCGCTTGGCAAGGAACTCCGGATTGCCGCCCAGCAGAATGTCCGTGCCGCGGCCGGCCATGTTGGTTGCTATGGTAACGCAGTCGAGACTGCCCGCCTGCGCCACTATTTCCGCTTCCTTGGCGTGCAGCTTGGCGTTCAAAACCTGATGCTTTATGCCGCGGCGGGACAGCATATCGCTTAACATTTCGCTCTTTTCAACCGATATTGTGCCAACCAGTATCGGCTGGCCGGTTGCGTGGACCTTTGCTATTTCGTCCACCACCGCGTCGAACTTCCCGCGCTCCGTGCCGTATATCACGTCGTTATTATCTATGCGCATAAGCGGCTTATTTGTGGGGATTTCAATAACGTCCAGCCCGTATATGGATTGGAACTCCGCCTCCTCGGTCTTGGCCGTTCCGGTCATGCCGGCAA
>CABSAH010000018.1 GCA_902475645.1 uncultured Christensenellaceae bacterium
GAATGAACAGCATAATAACGTTCTTCTCTCATAAGTTTGTTCAGTTTCCTTATGTATTCCGCATAGTTTCGTGAAGGCGGGGACCAATAAAACACTTTGCCTCCATGCGCTTCGATTTCCTTACCATATATGTTTTCCTCGCCCTCAAAAACAAGATACTGAAATTCAAATTCATCCTTGGGCGCATAACAGCCAATATCCGCCGCAACCTTTTCGGCGCCGCCGATATGTAAGCCGCCCGGAATAACCAATACTTTTTTCATTTTATTTCCTTGCTTTGTTTTTTGTTGCGTAGTCTGCTATTATAATATCTGCCCAGCAGCAACACCGTTTTCTCAATTCCCAACACATTGTATGCAATGCTTACAGCTCTAACCTTCGGTACATGATGATATTTTAACAACCAACTTAAGTTTTTTGCTCGCCTTATCATAGCCGGGTATTCTTGCGAATCCTTAATAATTGCCAGCAAACATAATAGCATTGCATACTGATAAGACCAGTACTCATAGTAGAGCGTTAAAAGTGATGCTCTTTCTCCGTGGCTTTTCGTGTACAGTATTCCGTTCTCAATAGAAGAAAGAATATCCTGAATATTTCTTTCGTCGATTTGAGAAGTGAGAGATCCGCTTCCTCGCCGAATACGCCCATATATCGAGATTGGGCAGACGGCAATTTGCTTACTTGCGATCATAACCCTTGCAGACCATTCGATATCTTCGCTGAGTAAGCCTTTTGTAAAATACAAATTGTTTTTTTGGAACAATTCCCGGCTGATTGCTTTGCAATATGGCGCACTAATGTACTGATATCTATAGACCAGATGTTTGAGTACAGCCTCTTTCTCTGTGCTGTGAATTGGCGGAAGCTCGGGCCGCAGTTCCTTTTCAAACTCATTGTTTTCTCTGTATATTCTTATTCCAAACAGGAGAACGTCTGCGCTTTTGTTTCTCATGGTAGCCAGCGCCAGCTCTGACAGTCCATCCGCTCTCTCCCATATATCATCGCTATCCACAAAAATCAGAAAATCACCTTGGGCAGCGTCAACGCCCGTGTTTCTCGCCGCGGAGGCTCCCGCATTATCTTGATGAACAACTTTTATATGCTTATTCGTTCTTCCATATTGTTCACAGAGCTCTCCGCTCCGGTCCTGAGAACCATCGTCTACAAGAATAATTTCATAATCGGCATATTCTTGGTTCAATATGCTATCTACACACCGAGGCAGTTCTTTTTCCGTATTATATATCGGAATAATTATGCTGAAGCGCGGGTTGGCAATGTTCATCGTGCGTTGCTCTCCTTGTACTTTATTTTCCAAAATAAGTATAACATACCGCCCGGGATAATAGCTAACACAGTTAACATCTTATGATTCGTTCCTTTAATGATCTCGCTTAGTGTATCGCCGCTGAATTTTGCATAGCAAACATACAGCATTGCTTTTTTTATGCGGGTGCTTATCGGAAGTCTATTATCCATGTACAGGTTGGAGTTGAATTTCCCTCCAAGCGGATTGCGGATGCGCATTTGGCGTCCCGCCTTTGTCAAACCGTCTTCCCGGTAGCTACACAGGTATACGATTTGATTATAGTAAACACCCTTTGAGGCGCGCTCAATAAAGAAGAAGGCTGCTCCCTCTCCTATAAACTTTTCACCGGGGAAGACGGGGAACGGGTATTTTGTAAACAATTTCGTTTGAAAAACGTCACAGCAATCACGACCTTCATTGCAGATTCGAGGCTCTTTTAGAACATCAACCTTTACTCTTTCGTTTTTTACATAACAAATAGGTGACTTCACGTCTTTGCCTTTTTGGAAAATAAGCTCGCCTACATCGGGGTCATTTTCCCACTGCTTCCAACTTTTCAATATTATTTCAACGGCATCCTCGGTAAGCGTATCATCACTATCCAGAATCAATACATATTTGCCGTGAATATATGGATGTGCTGCATTCAGCGCAGTGTGTTTGCCACCGTTTTCCTTGTAGATATAGTCAATTTCAAACGCATGCTGTGTATTTTGGACCAGCTTAATATAATTTCGCGTATCATCTGTGCTTCCGTCGTCAACAATTAACCACTGAAAATTTGCACAGGTCTGATTTTTTAATGAAGAATAGCAGTTGCGCAAGCAGTCTGCTCTGTTGTATGTTGCGGTAATAATCGTTAAATCCGGCATTATTCATCCTCGATGTATGATTTTTCGTATTTTTGAGCGGGTGTTATCCGGAATCACGACGCTTCCACTCAGCAGTAGATGCTTGAATTGCTGTTTCAGTGTTAAGCTTCTGCGGTATTGCCGCACGACCGTTTTAATATCCGTTCCGTTGCGCAGCGCATCAAGGGCTTTGTCATGTATCTCCCGCTGGTTGTAGCCTTCCATATTCTGTGCAGATAGCATTTCATCCGCTGTTCCGGGATTGAGAAGCTCTGCACGGCCTGCTTCGGTTAGCTGCCGTACCGCCAGCTTTCCGCGCGGAGTAATTGCGAACACAGCCGATACACCGTCGCTGCGCTGCCGAAAGCGCGCTCCCCAGTAGTCCCCGAGACGAATGTCCGCGGCGCTGTAATCCTTTCTTGCGGCACAGTTATAGCAGGCATCGTTCAACAGAATATTTTCAAAAAACACCTGCCAGAACAATTCCGTTTCACGCTTGCCGTAATATGTCCTGCCGTCCGCATCAATCCGCAGGCAATAGCTGTGCCAATCGTTCTTCTTATAGCGGAACCGCACGCGGTCGAATTGCTGTGAGCTTAGCTTTTTCCGAGCGGCCTTCACCGTTTCGTCCCATAGCCGATAGCTCGGAACGCCGTGACAGAATATTTCAACCAACAGGAATTGTTCACGAATGCCGATGCTTTCCGCGGCTGCGGCCATGCCCGCGATTTGACACGGCGTTCCAAACACAAGGAATTTGGCCTCCCTGTCGTCATATGCCTTGCGCATTGCCGTTTCAAATGCTTTTTCTGGATTGCTTTGTAAATACTTTGATCCATCCAACAACGGCAGCTGCGCCATATTGTTTATTTCGATATGCTGTACCCTGTTTGTTGTCAAGTCATATGCCGCACCGATAACATGCCGGCCCCGCTGCAAAGCAAGCTTCGAAAGCTCATGTGCAATTCCACCCGATGAACAACCGCGTACCGTTTCGGCCGCCGTACTGTGCATTGCAAACAGCTCACAGCTTCGCAGGGGGATTCCCTCTTTAGGTGATGCCTGCGCACATACTGCCCGACAGCGGCCGCACAGATTGCACTTTTCGGCATCTACCAGCGCTTCATAGAAGCCTATACTGTTTTCCCTCAGGCGGATTGCCCCCGCGGGGCAAACTGCAATACAGGCTGCGCAGCCCGAACACCGATGCTCCGCAGGTACAAAAGAAATATTATTGTTCATCTATGCTCTTCAATGCCCCCTCAAGATAAGCCCTGCTCCTTTCCGCCATTGCGGCAATGCGGTTATCCACGGCTTCATACTCAATGGGAACCGATAAAACCCTTTCCAACGATGTCATGCTCAGGTCGGGCAATCTTCTGTGCGGAAGGCCTGTTTCATCCAGAAGGGATAACAGCTTGAATTTATTGATGCTCTCACGAACATATACGGCCAAGCTGCAATGCGCCTTCATGCCCACCACCGCGCCGTGAAACGTATCCGTTACCACGCACGCCGCGTCCTTAAAATAAGCGTACCACTCCGATGCGTTGCATACAATATTTTTATCGCACCATGCATGATATGTTCCCAGCGATACTGTCATCAAGCCGTGCGCCTTGGCATATGCTTTTATTCCATTGATTTC
This sequence comes from uncultured Christensenellaceae bacterium, assembly GCA_902475645.1. Taxonomy (GTDB): domain Bacteria; phylum Bacillota; class Clostridia; order Christensenellales; family CAG-138; genus Phil1. The sequence continues at coordinate 3,812 of CABSAH010000018.1, forward strand.
CTCCGGCAAAAGCATATTTCGGTCGTATGCATAAACAATCATGTAAGGAGCCTTAATCGGCTTAACCTCCGCCTGCAGCGATGAGCAGTCATGGAGCAAAACCGGATCGCATACCAACGGAACCTCACGCCCCGTAAGCGAAAGAATCATCCGCCGGGTATGGGCATCGCGCGCAGAAAGAGAATATAGCTTTTTAAGCCCTTCCGCGACAAGCTCATAGCATCCGAAACTGCGCAGCATTTCATCCGTCGTCCGCCCAAAGGCCGGCGCATAGGCTATTGCCGGCGCCTTCAGGCCATAGCCGTACATCATGCGATTGCAGCCGACGTCGATGCTGAATACTTCATCGCTTCCGATTATAATTGCATCCACCGCATCCGTATCATACGGCAAATAGGTATATCGGCGCAAAGCCTCCCTATGCTTCAAAACCTTTCTGACATTAAATAATGTTGCCCGAAGTCCCTTTTCAAAAAGATAGTTTTTTACGTAATAGGGAAATGCGCGCAATGAACCGGAATTCTTTTTTTGCTCACTGCGGTCAAAGTCAAAGTTTTTCTCATATGTAAGCACTATGGGCGTATGACCAAGTCCGCGAAGAACCTCACCCATCGCCGCAAGCTGTAGCTGAGCGCCCTGATTATTTACCGTATAATGTGTCAATATACCTATTTTCATCGTTTTTACCCCTTAGAAGGCCATATATATCGCTAAGCTCCCGCCGCACGTTTGTGTCCGCATAGAGCTGCGCCCTTTCATAGCCTGCCTGCCCCATGCGGGCGGCCAGCTCGCTGTCGTTCAGCAGCGCCGCTATTTTTTCGGCAAAGGCGGCAGCGTCCGTCGGCGGCAGCATATAGCCCGTCACATCCGGAACAATCAACTCTCTGTGTCCGCGGTTGCAGGACGCCACCACGGGCTTTGACAGCAGCATCCCCTCCACAATGTTCATCGGCAGCCCCTCGCGGTAGCTGCACGAGACGATTACATCCGCTATATTGGCATATCGCTCCAAATCGGTGCGGTAGCCCAGAAATTCCACGTGCTCCTGCAAGCCGAGCGCCGCCACCTCTGCCTGTAAATCCGGCAGTGTTGGGCCGTTTCCTGCCAGCAGCAGTCTTATATTCGGCTGTTTCTTTCTCAGCGCGTCCGTCGCACGGATCGCCGTAATCTGATTCTTATTGGGCAGCAGTTCGCCTGTGCAGAGCAGTAGCCTTTCATCCTCCGCATAGCCGAGCTCCCGCCGCAGCTCCGCGCATTCCGTTTCGCTCAGCTTGCGGTATTTTGTAGAATTTGCGCCCACACCATGAATGCGCGCAACATGGGTCGGGAATTTCTCCGTTGCGAGGTCGTAATCCTCCTGCGTGATTGTGATCAACTCATCCGTATAGCGACACATGAGCTTTTCTACCGGATACCAGATGAGCCAATTCTTCTTCGGCGCTCCCTTGTAAAAATGAAAGCCGTGGGCGGTATAGAACACCCTTGTGCCATGCCTGCGGGCCTTACGCGCCGCCAAACGCCCCAATACCCCGCCGACGGGAGTATTGCAGTGGACAACATCATAGCCGCCCCCGTCGATTATTTCCTTTAGCTGCTTATATGCTCCGCGATTCTTAGCCGAAAACGGAGAGCGCTGAAACGGCACGTCAAAGACCTGCTCCACGAAATCCAGCCTTAATCCGTTCTTTTCGGCAAGATTGTTCCGCGCCGCCACGTGCACCTCGCAGCCGTGCTCATGCAGCATAGCCACAAGCGGCCTGTGAAATTGGCAGATGTGCGATTGTACGGTGGCAACAAGCAATACTTTCATGCGTGTTTTCTTAAAAAGGCAAAATCATGTTAATTGTAAAAACAAGGTTCAAACAAAACGCCCTAAAGGGAGTTTCATGCTGATTCACAACCCGTATCCCCATATTGTATAGTTTATTGTTCAGCAACTTTTTCATATCAAGGTGATGCCTGTCCGATATCCTGTCTGTCAGCGGCACCCTAAACAGCGTATCGAGAAATTTGCGGTTATTGTAAACAATGGTAATGTCAGAATAAAATTTCATTTCGCTTATGTTCAGTCCTCCCCAGCTTCCCCAAGATACCTCGCTGTAATGCATATCTGCCGGCGGATACTGCGAAGGAATCAAATCATATTCATATTCCTCAATATATTGGTCAAACAGTCGGTCAAGCTTATGTGCCAATCTACGGTTAAGAAGAAAGATCTTATACAGATTTCGATAAAGCTTGCCCGACAGCGGCGGCATTGTTCTTCTGCCGTAATATTTATACCAGTATGCGCGGATTGATTCGCTGACCCAACTTTTCACTTCAACATCCGCCGGCAAATGTTCGGATAGATAAATTCTTTTGCGAATTTCATTTTCAGGCGTTTGTGCAATGTGTGCGTTGTTGTGCAGAATAATCATGCGTTTTATATCATAATCCGCCAGTGATGCAGGGTCTGTGGGGATACGATAGCATTCCCACGGGACTGCAAATTCCGCGGCAATTCTCTTTGCCGCCTCGCAGTCGATTGATTCCTTATCCGCAGAAAGGTAGCTGAAAGCGCGAAAGCGATTATATATACCGTTTGCCGCTGCAAAGGTCGTATTGCTGTCGATGCCGCCCGTCAGCGATATCCATGGGTTTTGCCATTTCTTACCGACCAATGTCATTCCGTTTTTCAGTATCCCTGCCGCCTCGCGGATTACCTCATCATATTCATTTTCATCCTGAACCTGCTTCAGCCCGGCAAGCGGATAAAACCGCTTATGGTATATGCGCCTATCCGCAACGGAATACTTCGTATTTGGCACAACCCGCTTTAACTCGGAAAACGGGGTCAAATCTGCGGGAAGATACGGTCCCAACACTCGCCCGTACCATTTGTAGCGGATTAGCTCCTTTACAAAGGGAGTCATATTCAACCCAAGTATGTCTGCTACAAGTTGTGAATGGGACGTGAGATAAAAGGTTCCGTTCACAATGCCTGAGCACGCGGACTGTATACCGGACGGATCCGTTAAAAAGCTGACCTTATCACCCTCCATGAATCCAAGCACAAAAATTCCAGTTAACTCACTGATTACATCATAGAAATCAGAGACTCCAAAATGTGCAGCAATTCTTTTAAGGATATTGCTTTCTGAAATTTCCATAGTAAACGGATTGTACGCATGCCCGAACAGGAAAAAAATCCGTCCATCCTTATGAACCCAGTAAAAACCAGTGTCACTATGTGTCCATACATAAAAGTTTCCTAATCCCGTACACTTCCACTCGCCAAAAAACGGGAAGTTATTGCCGTCTATGCCGGGGTTATCCGTCATCAGAAACCCGCGAATGAACAGATATTTCCTTAAATCTTCTCTTTCCTTTAAGACTATTCTTATATCATCCATTCCGGACCAATCTCCCCCTTATCATCTTCCACATTCTCTCCCGATTCCACTCTCCGACAAAGCTGTTATGCGGGGTTAGGATCACGTTTTCCATTCCCCACAGCGGGCTGTCTTCCGGCAGGGGCTCTTCCCCAAATACGTCCAGCACGGCGCGGCCGCTGTTTTGCAGCCACGCGGTCAGGGCGTCTCCGTCCGCCAAGGCGCCGCGGGCAATATTGACGAATACCGCGCCGCTGTGCAGGCTGTCAAAAACATCCTTGTTCACGATGCCGCGGGTCTCATTCGTCAGGGCGATGCAGCAAATCAGGATATCGCACACCGCAGCAGCGTCCGGCAGCTTATCCAGAGGTAGAACCTCGTCAAAATCCGGCAGCTCCCGCGCGGTGCGGTTCACCCCGGTGATACGGCAGCCGAAGGCGCGCAGGCGCCTTGCGGTTTCCCGCCCAACATCGCCGCAGCCCAATATGCATACCCGCCTGCCCGAAAGCTCCGTCAGGCCGCGATGCTTTTCCCATTTGCGCCGCGCTTGATTTTCCGCAAAAAAGCGGCTTTTCTTATATAGCTGCAATATACCGCATACGGCAAACTCCGCCATGGGCACGCTATATACGCCCGCGGCATTGTGCAGCGCTATATTGTGCGCACGGATATAGTCCGTCGGCACGCGGTCAAGCCCCGCGCTTGTAAGCTGAATAAGGCGCAGATTGGTGAAGCGCTCGATGGGGTTATACAGGAACAATCCGTTGCACACAACCGCCCCGTATCGCTCCGGATGCTCTACCGCGGCGCGCTCATCGGGATGCACATACACCCTGTGTCCTGCCGCCTCCAGCCACATTCGCTCATCGCCGTTGAGCTGAAATGCGCCTGTTACAAGAACGTTCATGCTCCCGTTCCTTTCACGATTTCCTCTACGCACCTGCAAACAATACCGTGATTTTTCTCAAGCTGCTCCTGCGTCCATGCGGCGCATTCCCGCTCCACGCGGCGTATATCCGCCACGCCTTGCCTAAATATGCGCTTTATCTCGCCTAAATCCGTAATTTTATCGGCATTGCAGAAGCTGCGGGACAGAATGACATACTGCGAGCCAAGCCGATAATGCTCGGCAATGATGCGCTCCGCCGGAAGCATTCCCGAACCAGGACGCCCCACTCCGCCAAAGCCGTATGGTATGCCGGCCTTGCCAAGCTGAGCGCAGAGCCTATCCACCGTGCCGTCCGACAAAAGCTGAAACATAAACCTCATGCGATAGCATAGGTGCAAATCGTTAAGCCCTATGTGCATTTGGTCTATGCCCCGCACGCGCAATGCCTCCGCCAAATTATCCGCCGCCGTATCCGTTTCCAGCAGCGGCATGATTTTTACCCGGCCATTCACCATGCGCACAAGCAGCCGCAGCTCTTCCGCCGTGCGCCACATGGGCAGCATTATAACATCCGCGCCGTTTTCAACGGAGGCGTCTATCTCGGCCTGTGAGTTTGGGTTCAGCGGATTGATGCGCGCCATTATCTCCGCCTTGCTGCCTATCGCCGCGCGAACCTTGGCAATATCCTCCGGCGCGTGATGGGACTGCACGGTATCCATGCCGCCCTGACGCTCCGCCTTGCCAAGCACCTCCATGTCTATGAAAATGCGGTCAACGCCTGCGTCCGCCGCAATTTCCGCAACTGCGGGGTCGTTGGTGATGTACATGAGCTTCAGCATTCTGTTCCCCTCATACCGTGGCGCCGGTGTTTTCGTTGTCCTCGTGCCTAAGCACCTTCATGAATGTCAGCGCCAAAATCTTTATGTCAAAGGCAAGCGTCATATTCCTTGCGTAATATACGTTCAGCTCAATGCGGCGCGGCCACTCCACGGTTTTTCTGCCGTTGACCTGCGCCCAGCCGGTGATGCCCGGGCGAACGTCAAACATATGGAGCTGTTCTTCGGTGTATTGCTCAATCGGCCACGGGTGGTATGTCAGCGGCGGGCGCGGCCCCACGATCGCCATATCGCCCTTCAGCACGTTTATGCACTGCGGCAATTCATCTATGCTGGTTTTTCGTATGAAGCGGCCTACCGCCGTTACCCGCGGATCTCCCTTTCCGCTGTAAACACCGCTGCCGGTATGCTCTGCCCCAACTGCCATGGAGCGGAATTTGTAAATGGTAAACTCCCTGCCGTGCAGCCCAAGCCGCCGCTGCTTAAAAAGAACGGGGCCGGGGGAGGTCGCCTTGATTGCTATTGCCGTGGCAAGCAGCAGCGGCGACAGTATAATCAGCGCAAGCAGGGAAAGAACCGTATCTATTGCGCGCTTTCCGAATTTACGATACATTGCTTTAATCCGTTTCCGTCGTTTCAAATATTGCCGAGCAAGGCTCGTCTCCCTTGCTATAACCGCCCGCGCTTATTCGCGCCGTGCGCCTGTCGGCATGGGGGGAATTCCCGTAAACGCGGCGAAACCCGCGGCTGCCGGCTCCGCAGGTCAATATATGGTTTGGTTATGATTGTCGCGTCGGCGTTTATGTAATGCTTAAAAAGGATATGCCTTCGGCAGCCGCAGCCCAACGGAACTGCGGTTGTTGATTCTATGCTTTCGGGCGCTTGCGTCTCGCGTGCAATGGCGCGTCGAGATAAGCGCCGGATTTTATGGGCGCAGCCTGTCCTGCTGTCATAAATTGTACCGAATCGGCACATTACGGCATATAATTGCGTTCATTAAAGCATGCCTTTACAAACGCGGCGGCAGTATGCCCCAGAACAATCAAAATGCGCAAAAATGCTGCTATTTTGACCTCTTATTATACCGCGCCCGACTGAAATCCGCAAGGGCTTGGGCTGAAAAACAAGTGTGCTTTTTTTGCCGCGCGCCCGCATTTACCCGTTCGTAAACGGCGGCGGAGCGTTCTTTATATAACAACAAATCCGAACCCATTCCCCGCAGGGATTAAGTTCGGATTTTTCATATGTGGTGGAGCTTACCGGATTCGAACCGGTGATCTCTACACTGCCAGTGTAGCGCGATAGCCAACTTCGCTAAAGCCCCATATTTGCCGCCCTTTTCGGTGCGCAAGATGTATTATAGCGTATGCGCGGCGGTTTGTAAAGAGTTTTTTTATAAATCAGCCGCTTGTTCGATTAAAAAGAGGACGGCGCGGTTGCCGTACATGCGGAACACGGAACATTGGGGTTGATAAGGGGCGCGCCCCTTATATTCGCTCCGGCTCTGACGACATGCGCGTCAGAACGGATGAAAACCCGATAACAGCTCGAACGGGCGGCGTTCAGCCGCTTGTTCGATTAAAAAAGGGACGGCGCGGGTGCCGTCCCCATGTGTGCTGATTGGTTTAGCCGAGCTTTGTGCCGCATTCCACGCAGAATTTTGCGCCGTCCGCAAGCTTTGCGCCGCAGTTGGGGCAGAAGGCGGACTTGGCGGCCGCTTCGGGCTTCTTGCTGCCGCAGTTGGGGCAGAAGGCCATATTCGCGCCGTTGGTTGCGCCGCAGGAGCAGCTCCAACTTCCTTCGGCGGGCTGGGGAGCGGGCTTCTTGCTGCCGCAGCCGGGGCAGAAGGCCATATTGTCGCCATTGGTGGCGCCGCAGGAGCATTTCCAGCCGCCCTGCTGAGCCTGCTGCTGTTGTGCCTGCTGCTGCTGAGCCTGCTGATACTGCATCTGCTGCTGGTTGGAGGCGGAGAACGCGCCCGCCATGTTGCCCGCGGCATTCATGCCAAGGCCAACGCCCATGAACGCTGCGCCCGCGCCCGCGGTGTTGCTGCCGGCGGCTTCCACGCCGCGCGCCATTGCGCCTTGAACGTAGCCCTCGCGCACGCTGGGATCGGAGAGCATTGCGCCCTGGTTGCGCATATTGATGAGCTTCTGGCTTTCCTCGTCATAGGACAGGGAGCCTATGCCCACGGACTGCACCTGCATACCGCGGGTCTGGTTCCATTCCTCGTCCAGCACGTTTGCCATGTATTTGGAAAGCTCGCGCGCCTTGCTGGTAACAAAGCTTATGCGGGTGCCGTCGGCGCTCATCTGGTTGATGGCGGCCTGAAGCGCTTCAAGGAACTCGTTAAGGTACTGCTCGTTTATGTCGTTTATGTCCACGCTCTCCGCGTTGCGGGGAATGGCCTCGGCATAGAATTTGAGCGGCTCCGTGACCTTTATGGAATAGGTGCCGTGCGCGCGCAGGAACAGCTCCGAATTATAGAAGCAGTCAAAATAGTTGATGGGGGTGCGCGTGCCGAACTTAATGCCCTTTATTTCCTGAAGGTTTATGAAAAATACCTTCTGGCTGGAGGAAGGCGTTCCGCCGTACTTGATGCGGCTGAAGGTCTCCTTCAGAGAATCGCCGAACTGACCGCCGAAAAGGCTCGGCATGGAAGAATTATCAACCTTAAAGTAGCCCGGCTCCGCGGTATAGTCCACAACCTTGCCGCCGTCAACCAGCATCATGAACTGGTTATCGTAAACATGGATTATGGAGCCGTTGGACACGGTATCCGCTGTGCCCTTGGTGTTCTGGTTGCGGCTGTCACCCTTGCGAACCTTTACGCCGCGGGTGAAAACGGTATTGTCTCCCATGGGAGCGGACTCGATAACCTCAAGCCAGCTATCCGCCAAACCGCCGCCTACCGCGCCGGTCAAGGCCTTGATTATGCCCATAATTTTGTCCTCCTGATATTATTTTCTGTTTGCTTTATTATCCCCGCCGCACACCCCTTTGTCAAGCAAATGACAGGATATGCCGCGGAAAATCGTCAATTTGCGTCCTCAAGCGGCGTGCCGTAGGGCTTCCATGCGGGGTCGGGCTTTTGCCCCTCCGCAAGCGGCGCGCCCGTGCCGACGGAAACCTCGGGCGGGTTGCCCTTGTATTTATCGGTATAAAGCAGCTTGCTGTCCGTAAGCTTGCCGTCAACATATTTATCCTGATACGCCTCGGCAACGTAGAATTTATGCCCCTGCACGCGCTCAAGCTGATAGCCCGTGGGTATGGAGGGGTCGTTGGTGTATATGACCTCCGCCTGGCGGGAGGCTTCCTCTATTATTTCGTTGCGGGATTTATACGTTACGCCTTCGGGCAGCGGCTTACCGTAAACATAAACGGTTATTGTATTTCGGCTGGAGCTGCCCTCAACCTTTTCCACCCGCGCGAATATGTATACGGGCATATCCGTGTTGTTCTTCCAAACAAGATCTATGCCGCGTGTATCCACTGTTGCGTCAAGTCCTATCGGCACATAGTCCGATGGTATTGTATGCGCGCGGCGGTCAACAATTTCCATGTTGGCGCAAAGCAGCGCGTTGTAAAGCGTTGTTGATACCTGGCATATGCCGCCGCCGGCCTGAATGGTATATTCCTTGCCGCCGCTTATGCCGTTTGAGCCCTTCCAGCCAAGCTCGTATGTGCGCGGGCCGACGACCGTATTAAAGCTCCATTGTTCGCCGGGCTGAACGGTGTTGCCGTTTATGATGTCCGCCGCCTTTTGAATATTGAACTTGCGGTTCTGCTTCACCTCGTCGTCCCTTCGGGCGGAGAAGCGGGTGGTGTAGCTGGCTATGAACGATGTTGCGGCCTTCAAATCGTCTATGCTGCCGCCGGGCAGCACGGCGTTGACCGTGGCCTCTATGCTCACCTCAAATTTGCCCTGCTCAAGCGCCTGCACTATCGCGTCGGCCGTGGCCTCCTCGTTAAGGGTAATGCCCTCCTCGCCCGCGTGGTATATGAAGCGCTCCTCCTGCGCCCAATCCGTTACAGGCTCCGCATATGCGGCGGTGGCCTCGGTATTCACGCTTTGGCTCATTGCGGCAAGCGCGGACAATATCCTTGCTCTGTCCCATGTGTAGCTTGCGTCGAACTCGCCCTCTCCCGCGCCTGTTATAACAACCGTGTTGTCATCCTCCCCGCGGCCGTAGTTTAGCCCGTCCGCCAGCGCCGCGGCAATATCGTAGCCCATGCCCATTGCGGCGGAATCGAGCGTCCAGCTGTTTTCGCCGCAGCTTACGGTTACGGCAACGGTTTTAAGCTTTTTCTCGGCCGCGTTTTTAACAAGGCCCGTCGCCTCCTCCGGCGTCATGCCGCTGACGTCCACGCCTATAAGCTTTACGCCCGCCTTGAAGCGCTTGCCCGTCTGCATCAGCTTATCCATGTCCGCAACGGCGTCCGCGCCGCCGCTGTTCGCTATGGACACTATTATTATTACGCAAAGCAACGCCCCCGCCAGCAATGCGAACAGCTTGACCGCGCGGGAGGATTTTTTCTTCCTGCGCTTTTTATTGTGCGCCGCGTTCTGCCTTGAAGCCGTATGCGCCGCGTTCTGCCTTGAAGCCGTATGCGCCGCGTTCTGCCTTGAAGCCGTATGCGCCGCGTTCTGCCTTGAAGCCGTATGCGCCGCGTTCTGCCTTGAAGCCGTATGCGCCGCGTTCTGCCTTGAAGCCGTATGCGCCGCGTTGCCCCTTGAAGCCGTATGCGCCGCGTTGCTCCATGGGGCGGGCGATGCCGAGCGGGCATTTTTTTCATTCGGCTTGCGCGCGGAGGCGCCGCGTGCGGATGATGCCGTGCGCGCGGACTTGGCGGCGGGCTTGGCGCTGCCTGCGGCTCGCTTTGCCGTCGCGTTCTTCTTCATATATGATGGAAGCTGAGGGCCTGCGTCATAGCCTCCCGAGTACCTATCGTTTGCCATTCTTCCTCTTTCTGCCTGTTCAGGCATAATTCATCACATTATATTGTAGTCTAATTATTCCAAATGTGCAATAATATAGTGGCTTTGTTTACAGAATGGGCAAAAGTGCCCCGCGGCTGCGGCATTGCGGAGCGCCGTATGCACGCTTATATTATATCACAACGCGCTATTGCAAGGGGCGCGCATTAAGCTTACAATATACTCAGCCAAAAATAAACAGCGGATAGCAAAAGGCTACCTGCCTAAGCATAAGGAGCGAGCATGACTGTTTTTTTGCGCGGACTGATGATGGGGATTGCATACGTTGCGCCCATAGGCACGCAGAACCTTTTTGTTATAAATACGGCCATTACGCAGCCCAAGAAAAAGGCGTTCCTCACGGCGCTTATAATAGTTTTTTTCGATATATCGCTAAGCCTTGCGTGCTTCTTCGGCGTGGGCGCGCTTATGGAGGCGCTGCCGTGGCTAAGGAAGGGCGTGCTTGCAGTGGGCAGCCTTATAATCATATGGATGGGCATAGGGCTTATCCGCTCAAAATCCGGCCTGACCGGCGGCGCGGATACGGGCATATCGCTGCTTAAAACGGCGGCCATGGCGTTCACAGTAACGTGGATAAATCCGCAGGCGCTTATTGACGGCACAATGCTGCTGGGCGCGGCGGGCGCGGCGCTTAACGCGGGCGAAAGGCTGCCGTTTGTTTTCGGCTTTACAAGCGCATCGGTAATATGGTTTTTAGGCGTAACGGCCGCAATATCGCTTTTCAGCGGCAAAATAACGGACAAGGTGCTTAGGATAATAAACATAATATGCGGCGCAATAATGGTGTTCTACGGGCTTAAGCTTGCGTATAGCTTCGCGGGGCTTATGGGCTGGATATAAAAAAGCGGGTGCGGCGCCTTTGACAAATCCATGCATTGTGATATCATTATATAAATAAACAAGTATAGATATTTGCAATGGGAAAGAGAATATGGGTTTGGAGCGAGAAGGCATGGAAAGCGGAAAGGTACACCGAGGTATAAAGCGAAGCATTAAACGCGCCGATTCGGATATGACAAGCGGATCGATATGGAAGCTGCTGATAACGTTTGCGCTGCCAATGGCGGCGGGGCTGCTGTTTCAGCAGCTTTATAATACCGTGGATACCATTGTTGTGGGCAAATTCGTGGGCAAGGAGGCGCTGGCGGCGGTTGGCAGCACAAGCAGCATAATAAATATGCTTGTGGGGCTGTGCTCCGGCCTTTCAATGGGCGCAAGCGTCGTCATTTCCCAATCCTACGGGGCAAAGGACTTCCTTCGCCTGCACGACGCCGTGCATACCACAATACTCGTAACAATTATAATGAGCGTTGTAGCAACGGGCGTCGGCATACTGATAGTTGACCCCATGCTCAGGATGATGAGCACGCCGGAGGACGTTTTCGGCGCGGCGCATGATTATTTGACAATATACTTTGCAGGCATTTCGGGATTGTTTATATACAATATGGGCTCCGCAATACTGCGCGCCGTGGGCGATTCAAGGCGGCCGCTGTATTTCCTTGTATTCTCCGCCGTGCTTAACGTTATAATGGATCTTGTGTTCGTAATAGCGTTCAAAATGGATATTGCGGGCGCGGCGTATGCAACCATAATAAGCCAGTTCCTCTCCGCGGCGCTGGTCATGTTCGTGCTTATGCGCTCAGCGGGGCCGTATGCCGTGCATTGGAGCCAGCTTCGCATAAACGGGGATATATTGAAGCAGGTGCTTTCAATCGGCCTGCCCTCGGGCGTGCAGCAGGGCCTGACCTCCTTTTCAAACGTATTCGTGCAAAGCTATGTTAACGCGTTCGGCTCGGACTGCATGGCGGGCTGGTCAAGCTATAATAAGCTGGACGTATATGCCCTTATACCCACGCAGAGCATAGCCATGGCGTCAACCACGTTCGTTGGCCAGAATTACGGCGCAAGGCAGCTTGAACGCGCGCGCCGCGGCGTTAAGCAGGCGATGATAATGAGCATATCAATGACGGTTGTATTATGCGGATTGCTCGTATTGTTCAGGGATCAGCTTCTTACGCTTTTCACAAACGATCCCTTGGTCATACAGTACGGCTCCCGCTTCATAGGCATTATCGCGCCGTTCTATTTCTGCGCCTGCTTTAACCAAACGTTTGCGGGCGCAATGCGCGGCATAGGCAAGGCCAAGGTGCCGATGATAGTAATGCTTTCGTCGTTTGTACTCTTCCGCCAAATATTCCTGTTTGTTGGCACAAGGCTCGGCGGCGGCTTCGTGCTTGTGTCGCTTGCATACCCGATGGGCTGGGTGGTTTGCAGCATAGCCATGTATGTATGCTATAAGCGCAGCGCCCTATGCCACCCCGAAAAGGCGCGCTTTGACGACGACGACACCGCCAAGGCCGAAAGCATAGAGGACGAAATAGAAAACCCGACCGAAGGGATGGAATGAGAATAATTCATAATGCATAATTCATAATGCGGAATGCGGAATGCGGAATGCGGAATTAGGAAGTATGGGGTTGAAACAGGCAAAGAGCTGTAAGCTTGTTTTAACTCCCTCCGTCTTTTGCTTCGCAAAAGCCACCTCCCTCGACAGGGAGGCTTTTGGGGAAACGGTGGTTGCACAAACCAAAAGGCTCCACCGCTTGCGGGGGAGCTGGCACGGCGTAAGCCGTGACTG
>CABSAH010000019.1 GCA_902475645.1 uncultured Christensenellaceae bacterium
CGCGCCTTTATGCGCACAGGGAGGATACAGGCGGGCTGATGGAGTTTTTGCTGCTTAAAAGGCTTGACAACCACCGTTACGAGGCGCTTGTGCGCCCCGGCAAGCGCGCAAAGCCCGGCCTTATATATAAGGTTACGGATGAATTGAGCATAGAGATAGAATCCCCCACAGACGCGGGCGGCAGGATAGTATACCTGCATTACGAGGGCATACTTGAGGAGGTGCTGGACCGCTGCGGGGAAACTCCGCTGCCGCCGTATATAACCGAACGGCTTGAGGATAAGGAGCGCTACCAAACCGTTTATGCAAAGCAAAACGGCTCCGCCGCCGCGCCCACGGCGGGGCTGCACTTTACGGAGGAGCTGCTCAAAAAGGTGCAGGATATGGGCGTTGAAATAGCGGATGTGCTGCTGCACGTGGGTCTTGGCACATTCCGTCCGGTATCGACGGAAAACGTGGAAGAGCACCATATGCACAGCGAATACTACGAAATGAGCGAGGCTTCCGCGCAAAGGATAAACCGCGCCCGTCAGAACGGGGGCAGGATAATAGCCGTTGGAACAACGTCGTGCCGCACGCTTGAAAGCGTGAGCGACGAGAACGGCACGGTTCATGCCAAAAGCGGCTATACGGACATATTCATAACCCCCGGCTACCGCTTTAAGGCCGTTGATGGGCTTATAACCAATTTCCATCTGCCCGAATCCACGCTGCTTATGCTCGTAAGCGCCCTATGTTCGCGTGAAGAGGTGATGGCAATATACGCCCACGCCGTGGAGGAACGCTATCGCTTTTTCAGCTTTGGCGATTGCTGCCTGTTCCTGTGAGGTTGACATTATATCAAAATTTGTATAAAATATTGATATAATAATTGCGGAGGTGACAGCATTGCCGGCTATAAGACCGAGTTCCGACCTTCGGAACGGATACAATGAAATATCGGAATTTTGCCATAAGTACAATGAACCCGTTTACATAACAAAGAACGGCACGGGGGATTTAGCCGTTATGAGCATAGAAACCTATGAGCGGCTCGTTGGGAGGTTTGAGCTTTATTCCTTAATGGAAAAAGGGCTGAACGATGCGGAGCATGGCAGGGTGCAAAAAGCGGACGATGTTTTTGCGCGGATAGAGCAAAGGCTTGGGCAGGGCAAAAATGGATAATTATTCCGTTATGATATCGGCAACGGCAGGCGAGGATGCGGCGGGCATAGCGGACTATATAGCCTATACGCTTCTTGATCCGCAAGCGGCAATACGGCTGATAGGCAGGCTGAAGGAAGCCGTAAACTCGCTTAAAACCATGCCCGAAAGGCATCCGCTTGTTGCGGAAGGATATTTGGCGCTTCGCGGCATACGGATGATATGCGTGGAAAATTACTGCGTTTTTTATACCGTGGACAAGGCCGAACACAATGTAACGATAATCCGCATACTATACAAAAAACGGGCGTGGGAAAGGCTGCTTTGATTGCCCTGACCGCGGCAATACAGGAGGAAGGATGAACAAATTCCGTTTTGAACTTATACATACCTGCGCGCAGACGGGCGCGCGGCTGGGGCGGCTGCATACGCCGCACGGCGTTATAAACACGCCCTGCTATATGCCCGTGGGCACGCAGGCCACCGTTAAGGCCATGACCCCGCGCGACCTTGCGGACACGGGCAGCGAAATATGCCTTGCAAACACCTACCATCTTTTTGAACGCCCCGGGCACGAGCTTGTGCGCGAGGCGGGCGGGCTGCATGAATTTATGCGCTGGGATAAGCCTATTTTGACCGATTCGGGCGGATTTCAGGTATTCAGCCTTGCCGTAGCCAACAAGATAAAGGAGGACGGGGTTGAGTTCCGTTCGCTTATAGACGGCAAAAAGCATTTCTTCACGCCCGAAAGCGTTATGGAAATTGAAGAAGCGCTGGGCGCGGATATTGCCATGGCCTTTGACGAATGCGCGCCGTGGCCGAGCGAGGAAAGCTACGCCCGCGCAGCAATGAACCGCACGCACCGCTGGGCGCAGCGCTGCAAAAAGGCGCATACGCGCGAGGATCAGGCGCTGTTCGGCATAGTGCAGGGCGGCACATATAAGCACCTGAGGATAGAAAGCGCAAAAACGCTTGCCGATATGGATTTCCCCGGCTACGGCATAGGCGGGCTTTCCGTGGGCGAGCCTAAGCCGCTGATGTACGAAATGCTTGAAGCGATCGCCCCGTATATGCCAAAGGACAAGCCGCGCTATCTTATGGGCGTGGGAAGTCCGGACTGCCTTGTTGAAGGGGCAATCCGCGGGATTGATATGTTCGACTGCGTATTGCAGACGCGCATTGCCCGAAACGGGCTTGCGCTTACGTCAAACGGCAAAAAGATGCTTAGGAACGCCACGTTTGAGCATGATTTTTCCGTTATAGAGGAAGGGTGCGACTGCTACGCCTGTTCAAACGGCTTTACCCGTGCATATATACGTCACCTTGTAAAATGCAAGGAGATACTGGCCGCGCAGCTTATAACAATGCATAACATACGCTTTTCTCAGCGCCTTATGGCGGGCATAAGGCAGGCAATAGCGGAGGACAGGCTTATGGACTTCCGCAACGAATGCATGGCAAAAGGAATGTTTGACTGATATGAAGGAGCTTGTGCTTGACGCGCTTACGGAGCAGGACACCGCACGCATAGGCAAAAGGCTTGGCGAAGGGCTGTTTCCGGGCGCGTTTATCGCGCTGTACGGCGGCCTTGGCGCGGGCAAAACAACGCTTACAAGGAGCATTGCGCTATCCCTTGGCATACGCGGCATATTGAGCCCCACGTTCACAATAGTGCGCGAATACGCGGGGCGCATACCGCTTTTCCACTTTGACGCATACCGTTTGGGCGATGCGGACGAGCTTTACGCAATAGGCTTTGACGAGTACATGAGCCGGGGCGGGGCGATAATAATGGAATGGTGCGAAAACGTTGCGGACGCTTTGCCCCGCGAAAGGCTTGAAATACACATTCAGGGCAGCGGGGACGAGCCGCGCTCCATGCGCATGGCCGCCTTTGGCGCGGCGCATGAAGGGCTTACGGAGGGCTTAGTGTGAAAACCATATTGATAATATCCACGTCCGGCCGTGCGGCAAGCGCAGCAATAAGCCGCGGCGGAAGGGTAATACGCTCGGTGCTTAGCGACAACGGCCTTACCCATTCCGAAACCATAATGCCGCTTATAGACAGTCTTTTTGATGATGAAATAAAACCTTGCGACTTGGACGCAATATGCGCGGACGTTGGGCCGGGCTCCTTTACGGGGGTGCGCATAGGCGTATGCATAGCCAACGCCATGGCGTATGCGCTGAATCTGCCGGTTATAGAGGTTAGCTCGCTGCGCGCGCTTGCGGACGCGGCGGACACGGCAAGACCCGTATGCGCGTTGATAGATGCGCGAAACGGCAACGGCTATGCCGCGCTTTATGCCGACGGGGATGAGCTGATAGCTCCCAAGGCCGTGATTGTAAGCGAGCTTTTGGCAGAGCTGCCCCAAAACACCGTTTTTACGGGGGACGGCGCAGGTGTGCATCGCGCCGCCATAACAGCCGCGCTGAAAGACGCCGGATTTGCGGCGGAGGAAAAATACATACTCAGAGCGGATATGGCCGCCAAGTGCGCTGACGGAATGCTTGAACGCGGCGAAACGGTTGAGGAAGCGCGTCCGCTTTACCTTAGGCCCACGCAGGCGGAGCGAATGTATAAGGCAAAGGAGCAGGCAAAATGAGCGATATAGTCCGCCCCATGCAGGCGATGGATATTAACAGGGTGCATGAGCTTGAAACCACCTGTTTCCGCACGCCATGGTCGCGCGATTCGCTTGCGGGGGAATTGAAGAACAGGATAGCGCATTATCTCGTATTTGAACGGGACGGCCGCGTGGAGGCTTACGCCGGAATGTGGATAATATACGAAGAAGCGCATATAACAAACGTTGCCGTAGACCCTGCGTTCAGGCGGCAGGGCATAGCAAAGCGCGTTATGCTTTGCATGATGCGCACGGCAAAGCTTTTCGGCGCAAGCGAAATGACGCTTGAGGTGCGCGAAAACAACCTTGGCGCGCAGGCGCTCTATGCCCAGCTTGATTTTGAAAAGGCGGGCGTAAGAAAGGGCTATTATACCGATACGGGTGAGGCCGCATATATAATGTGGAACCGCGATATCGGCTTGACACTGGAAAAAAGCAATGTTACCATAAACCTATAAATATAAAACATAAAGGAGATATACAGGAATGAAACAGCAGATAAACGCCGCCAACGCACCCGCCGCAATAGGCCCCTATTGCCACGCGATAGAGATGGAAGGCTTCATATTCACCTCCGGTCAGCTTGGCATAGACCCCGCCACGGGCAAGCTGTGCGAAGGGGTTGAGGCGCAGGCAAGGCAGGCCTTCACCAACCTAAAAAACGTTCTGGAAAGCGCCAACGCCTCCATAGACGATGTACTCAAAACCACCGTATTCATGGTTGATTTGGCGGACTTTGGCAAGGTGAACGCAATATATGCCGAATTCTTCGGCCCCAACTATCCGGCAAGGAGCTGCGTGCAGGTTGCCGCGCTTCCCGCGGGCGGCTTGGTTGAAA
This sequence comes from uncultured Christensenellaceae bacterium, assembly GCA_902475645.1. Taxonomy (GTDB): domain Bacteria; phylum Bacillota; class Clostridia; order Christensenellales; family CAG-138; genus Phil1. Next base: position 4,609 of record CABSAH010000019.1, read on the forward strand.
TTGAAGCCGTTGCCAACAAGGCGGCCGACGAAGTAGCCTCCTTCTAAGGGGCGGCCATGCAATGCCGTAACGCGGCAAATAATGCATTTAATTTTCGCCCCCTCGTTTGCGCGGCATTCGGCCTTGGCGCAGGGGTGGCGATGGGTATGCACATAAGCGGAGCGCGCGTCTTTTTGGCGGCGCTCCTTTTGCTTATCGCGGCATATATAATGCATATCAAAAAGCGCCGCGCGGCCGTGATTTTGCTCATATGCGCCGCGGCGGGGCTGCTGCGCGTGGCTTCCTATGCCTTCCTTCCGCGTGATGAGGTGGGCGAAATAGTCAAAAACGCCCGCTTTTCGCACAGCCGGCCGCCTGCCGTGCTTATGGGCGCCGCAGAAAGCCTGTATGCGCGGTGCGATGCGCTGTTTAACGAAGCCTCGCCCCTTGCGCGGGCAATACTGCTTGGGGACAAAAGCACACTCGGCTATTTTCAGCGGTATGCGTTCCGCGCCTGCGGCGTATCGCACACGCTGGCGCTCAGCGGGCTGCATGTATCCGCGCTTACGCTTGTTTTACTGCGCTTTATACCGCCCACGCGCCCAAGGCTCCGCGCCGTTGGCGTATTCGCGTTCCTCGGCATATACTGCGCCGTGGCGGGCTTCCCCGCAAGCCTTATGCGCGCTGCAATAATGTTCATGTGCATTGTGCTTGCCCCGCTTTGCCTAAGGCGCAGCGATACCGCGTCCGCGCTTTCGCTTGCGTTTATAATAATCGCCGTAATTGAGCCGCTTAGCATCTATTCGGCGGGCTTCTGCCTTTCGTTCTCCGCCGTTGCGGGCATAGCCATGCTGTATGCGCCCATTATGCGGCGTCTCCCCCGCCCCCTTGCGCCCGTGGCAACCACCGTTGCGGCCTCCCTCGGCACGCTGCCGTTCACGGTTGTTTTCTTTGGTCGGTTAAGCACATATTCAATAATTGCAAACATATTCATAGTGCCGCTGATAACGCTTGCGCTCCCCATCGGGCTTGCGGCGCTTTTGCTTTCGTATATATCCATGCCGCTCGGCGCGCTTATAGCCGTTCCTTCGCGGCTTCTGCTGGGCGCGGGCGAAAGCGTGAGCGCGGCCATTGCATCGCTGCCGTATGCGCAGGCGGAGCTGAGCGGCTTTAATGCGCTTACATGCGCGCTGTATTTTGCCGCGCTTATTATGCTTTCCAAATATTGCCTTATGGATAAAAACAAAAAGCTGCTTTGCGGCTGCGTATTGCTTACGCTCTGTGCGTTCGGCGTTGTTCTTGCTTGAACCGCCGCGCCTAATCGGCTATAATTAAATTTATGGAACGCAACGATTTTATAACAGCCGCAGGCAGCGGCGCGCTCAGCGGGGCATATTTTTTGCATGGCGAGGAGGAGTTTTTGAAGGAAAGCGCCGTATCCTCCGCGCTGAAGCTTATCGACCCCGCAATGCGCGACCTTAATGCGGACATATTGGAAACCGCGCAGGCAAGCGCCGTTATAGCCGCGGCGGAAACGCTTCCGTTTATGGCGGAAAGGCGCATTGTGCTGTGCCGCGCGATGCCAAAGGACGACGATGCCGCCCGCCTTGCGGCATATGCCGAAAGGGTGCCCCAAAGCACCGTGCTGCTTTTTTGCATAAAGGGAAAGGCGGACGGGCGCAGCGCGTTTGCAAAGGCAATGGCAAAGCTTGGGCGCAACGTGGAATTTACCCCGCTTAACGAAATTGAAGCGCGGCGATACGTGCAAAAGCGGGCAAGGGCGATAGACGCGCCGATTACGGAGCAGGAGGCGGCGTTCTTCGTTGCGCTTGCGGGAACGGACTGCGCCGCGCTTTATAATGAGCTTGATAAGGCCGCCGCCTACGCGGGAGTCGGCAACGAAATAACCCGGGAAATAATAGCCAAAATAGTAACGCGGGATGTGGACTACGTTGTGTTTGAGGTGCTTGATCACTTCATTGCCAACCGCGCAACGGACGGATTGCGCACGCTGAGCGGGCTTATTGAAAACGGCGAAAAGCCGCTGATGATAGCCGAGCGCCTGCGCGACAAGGCAAAGCTTACCCTTCAGGCAAGGCAGCTATTGGATAAGCGCATGGGCAAGGACGAGATTACCCGCCGCCTTGGCGTAAGCCCGGGCTATGCATGGCGGGTGAGCGACAGCGCAAAGCGGCTTACATCTGCGCAGATAGCCGCACTTACGGACGCGGCGGAGGCCTTGAGCCGCGTTACAACAATGCAGCTTACGGGCCGGGCAAAGGCCGAGGATGCGCTGATACGCGCGCTTATGCTGCTTGCGCACAGTTGAACGCCACGCCCCTTGACAAGGGGTTTTTTCATATACTATAATATCGTTATACGATATCATTTAACGATATTGACGCAAAGGAGAATGTGCAATGCCCAAAAAGGCAATGGAAAGCCTGACGGAATCTATGTTCTATGTGCTTATGGCGCTGATGCGGCGGCCCATGTGCGGAATAGAGGCGGTGCGCTTTGTGGGCGACAAAACGGCGGGGCGCATAAGCATAGGCCCTGCGACGCTGTATACGGTGCTTGCAAAGTTTGAAGGCGAGGGCTACATAGAGGAAACCGAGGTTGAAGGCCGAAAGCGCACATACCGCATAACCGAAAAGGGGCGCGGAGCATACATGGCGGAGCTTAGGCGGCTTGAAACAATGGCGGATGACGCGCGGACGGAGGAAATGTTTTATGGAAAGCAAAAATAGGGGCGCGGTAAGGCTTATACCCTGCGCGGATTACGATATAGAAGGGCTGCAAAGCTATTTTGAGGATATGGCGGCAAAGGGGCTGCACCTGAAGAAGGACGGCATATATGCGCATTTCGCCTCCTTTGAGCGGGGCGAGCCGCGGAAAGCACGCTACCGCATGGATGTGAAGGAAAAGCGAAGCTCACTTATGGACGGAGACAACGGCAGGCCGACGGAGGAGCAGATAGAGCTTTGCAATGAGCTTGGCTGGGAATATGTTGATTCAATAGGCGGGTTTTATATATTCCGTTCATATGACGCAGCGGCGCCTGAGCTTAATACGGACGCCGCGCTGCGCTCAATAGCCGCCAAGCGCATAGTGCGTGATCAGGTATCAAGCGTTATAGCGCTGTGCTTCTGGCTGCTGATATACCCCGTGCTGAAGCTTAGGGGTATGCTGCTGCCGGCAATGTTCACAGTCGGCACGGACGTTATGCTGCTTATGTTTATAATAGACATATGGTGGATAGCGGGCAGCATTGCGCGACTTATATATCTCAGCCGCATAAGGAAACGGCTTGAAGCGGGGGACGGCATTGTGCGCCGCGTTAAGCCGAGCAGTGTGCGTTACATAGTCCCGCGCGCGGCGTTCGCAGTGCTGGCGATTGTAACAATATGCCTGTTCGCTGCGCGCTGGGGCGAGGCGGAGAAGGGCCGCATACCGCTTGAAGAATACACGGGCGAATTGCCCTTTGCCACAATCGCGGACATTGTTCCGGGCGAATACGAGCGGCTGGGGTTTCCGATTAAGGACGGCATACAGGCACGAAGCGACATGCTTGCGGGCGTGGTTATTGAGTATCGTGAATGTGCGGCCGTAACGGTGGGCGGCGGCAAAGCCTTTTCCGGCGGGTTGCTGATAGATTATTATGAAACCGCGTCGCCTTGGCTTGCCCGCACCGCAGCGGAGGAAATGCTGCTTAACGCAAGGCTTAAAAGGCATTATGCGCCCATAGAATTAGCCGATACGGGCGCGGACATGCAGGCGGCGTATTATGACGAGGTGCATATGCCCTCGGTAATACTGCAAAAGGGAAACAGGGTGATAAAGGCAACGCTTTACCAAACGGGAGAATATACCGTAAGCATTGATGAATGGGCAAGCAAGCTGCTTGATTGAGCATCACGGCAGCACAAGTATGCGTATGGTCACAACCGCCGCGCCGCTGAGCAGCAGCGCAGGCAGAAAGCTGACCCCGCAGCACAGCAGCAATATCATAACGATTGCAAAAAGCAATGCACAGCGTATGGATTTACGCTTTATGCATCGCTTTTTTACATATACTGTCGCGGGCCTTCGCTGTAACATATATATCCCTCCTTATATATCATAATACTCCCCGCAGGCACGGCTTGACACATAAGCCGCCCGCCTTATTTGATGCGCTGCACATACGGCGCGGATACGGAATAGAGTGATGATATAACGATATGGAGGCCATTATGAACGGCGATAATGAATATATAGTTGAATTTGACGGCGTGAGCCTTAATTATCACGATGCGCAGGGCGAAACCGCAGCCATAAAGGGACTTAGCTTCGCTGTCGAGCGGGGCGAGTTCGTATCCATAGTGGGGCCGAGCGGCTGCGGCAAAACAAGCGTATTGAGCATTGCCGCGGGCATAGCGGAGCCGAGCGCGGGCACGGTGCATATTGCGGGCGGCAGGCCGGGCTATATGCTGCAACAGGACCATTTGCTCGATTGGCGCACGGTGGAAGGGAACATACTGCTTGGGCTTGAGGTGCAGGGCGCGCTTAACGCTGAATCCCGCGAATATGCGCTGAGCCTGCTTAAAACATACGGCCTAGGCGCATTCGCTCGGCACTATCCTTCCCAGCTTTCGGGCGGGATGCGCCAAAAGGTTGCGCTTATACGCACGCTTGCCACGCGGCCGGAGCTGCTGCTGTTAGACGAGCCTTTTTCCGCGCTTGATTTTCAAACGCGGCTTATGCTGTGCGATGAAATGCACGGCATATTGAAGCGCGAGGGCAAAACGGTGATACTTGTTACGCACGATATTTCAGAAGCCATATCCATGGGCGACAGGGTGCTTGTGTTCAGCGCGCGGCCAACGCACGTCAAAGCGGAGCATATTATGGATATTTGCGGCAAAAGCCCGCTTGAACGGCGCGGCGCGGCAAATTTTAAGGATTATTTCAATGCCGTATGGGGGGAACTGGATCATGACGAAGCGAAATGACACCTCCGCATTTTCGGCGGAACACAGGCGGTATATTGCGCGGCTCAACCGCTCCCGCCGCGGCGTAAGGCTTGCGCGCTGGCTTATATTGGTTGTATTCATAGCGCTGTGGGAGCTTTTTGCCCGCATAGGCGTAATAGACCCGTTTATAGGCAGCTCCCCCGTAAGGGTTGCGCAAACGATAGCGCGGCTTTATGCGGACGGGGAACTGTTTTTGCATATAGGCATAACGCTTTACGAAACGGTTTTGGGCTTTGTGCTGGGCACGGCGGCTGGCACGCTTATTGCAGTTGCGCTATGGTGGAGCCCGGCGCTCAACCGCGTGCTTGACCCCTATCTTGTGGTGCTTAACGCGCTGCCAAAAATTGCGCTGGGGCCGATACTGATAGTTTGGTTCGGCGCGGGCATAACAAGCATAGTTGTCATGGCGCTGCTTATATCCTTTGTTGTTACCATAATGAGCGTGCTTGCGGGCTTCAATGAAATAACGGGCGAAAAGCAGCTCCTTATGAAAACGCTTGGCGCAAGCAAGCTGCAAATATTCACAATGGTGGTTTTGCCCGCCTCGCTGCCCACAATTATGAACGCGCTTAAAATAAGCGTGGGGATGAGCTGGGTTGGCGTAATAGTCGGCGAATACCTTGTATCCAAGGCAGGGCTGGGCTATCTTATCGTATACGGCGGGCAGGTATTCAAGCTTGACCTTGTTATGGCAAGCATAGTGGTGCTGTGCCTGCTTGCGGCGCTTATGTATTACGGCGTGGCGTATATGGAAAAAAAGCTTGTAAGGTGGCGTATGCACGGCGGGTAAAAGAATGCTATAATAGACCCGTATAAAGCATACGGAGGCGCATATGACCAATGAAGAAATGCTGAATATAGCCCTAAGGCAATCCGCGCTTGAGCTTAACTGCACGCCTGATGATTTGACCTGCGGAAGGAGCAGAGCCGTTATATCAAGGCCTGCGGAGGGCGCAAGGAAATACCTTGCATTGCCGTTTTACTGCCAGCTTGTAAGCTACGGCGGCGGGGTCGTGGCCTCCGTAAACGGGGAAATATACGACGAGGTAAAGGCGTATATTGAAAAATACCCGCCCGAGCATTGCTTTGAAACGCCTAATATCCTCGTTTTGCAGTCCGCTCTTGAAATGCGGGGCATGAGCGTATGCTTCATGGCGGAATATTGGCTGTGCGATACAAGCGCCGTGCGTCCCACGGAATGCGGCTATGAGCTTAAGCTGCTCACCGCCGATGATTTTGCCCCGCTGTACAAACCCGAATGGAGCAACGCGCTTTGCGAAAAGCGAAGGGAGCTTGACGAGCTTGGCATAGGCGCATACGACGGGGATAAGCTTATCGGCCTTGCCGCGTGCAGCGCGGATTGCGAAGCAATGCGGCAGATAGGCGTGGACGTTTTGCCCGAATACAGGCGGCGCGGCATTGCAGCCGCGCTGACAAGCCGCCTTGCAGCGGAGATTATGGCGCGGGGCAAGGTGCCGTTTTACTGCTGCGCATGGAGCAACGTAGCTTCCGCCCGCAATGCCATACGTTCGGGCTTTCGCCCGGCGTGGGTGGAGCTTACCGCCAAAAGCGCCGCGTTTACGGCGGATATGAATAAATAAAAAGCATATATGTATATATGAAAAAATTAGCGGCAATACTCCCTTTCATAATAAAACCGATATTCGGTTATCAGGAGGGGAGTATATGTTTTTTTCAATAGGGGCATTGTTCGGCCATGCGGCGGCGATAGACCTTGGCACGGTGAATACGGTTGTGGCGATAGAGGGGCGCGGCATAGTGCTAAGCGAGCCAACGGCGGCCGCGGTATATACCGAAGCGCAGCGCGGGCGCGGCATAATTTCAAGCGGAACGGATGCGGAGCGGCTTTACGGCCGCACGCCCGGCGGGGTGAACATAATATACCCCATGAAGGACGGCGTTATTGCGGACATATCGGCGGTTGGCGACATGCTGAACGACTTTTTCATAAAGGCATTCGGCCGCAGGCGCGGCGCGGCGGGCGCAAGGCTCACCATATGCCTGCCGCTTTGCGCAACGGAGCTTGAACGGCGCGCGCTTACGGACGCGGTAAGGGCCTGCGGCGCAAGGGAGGCCGTTATTGTAAGCGAACCGCTTGCGGCGGCGGCAGGCGCGGGCATAGACGTATTTGCGCCGATGGGCAGTATGGTTGCGGATATAGGCGGCGGCACGACAGACACCGCCGTTATAAGCTACGGCGGCATTGCCGCGAGCGACAGCATAAAGACCGGCGGGCGGCACATAGACCGCGCCATAACGGATTACGTTGCCGCGCAATACGGCGTGATGATAGGCGAAAGGACGGCGGAGGAAATAAAGCTTTCGCTCGGCGCGGCGCTTATAGGCGGCACTGAGCGCAAAAGCTTCAAGGGCAGGAGCATAAAAACGGGGCTGCCCGAAAGCGTTATGCTTAACGGAGGAGAGGTAAGCCACGCCATTGCGCCCACGGTAAGAAAAATTGTTGATTCCGTAAGGCGCACGCTTGCCGAAACCCCGCCCGAGCTTGCGGCGGACATTGCGGACACGGGCATAATGCTTACAGGCGGCGGGGCGAAGCTTAGGGGGCTTGATAAGCTGATAAGCCACGAAACGGGGCTTAGGGTAAGCGTTGCGGAGGACGCCGTATATTGCGTGGCGATTGGCGCATTAAAGCTATGCGGCGGGGACGAAATGAACGCAGCGGGGCGCAATATAGTTTAACTTAGTGTGACGTTTTGTGTAATCTTCTTGCACGCGCGGCGGCAAACCATTATAATGAACAGGTTAAATGATGCAATTTAGCGGATTTATTATAGAAAGGGTGTCGTATGCGCGGATTTTTCAAAAATAAGCCTTTGATAATAATGCTTGTGGCTATTCTGCTGCTGGGCGTGCTGGCGTTTATAACCAGCGCGGATAGATCGGTATCGTGGCTGGAAAGCGCGATAGGCTCCGTATTCCGCCCGGTGCAGACGTTTGCGGCAAAGGCTTCAAACAGCATAATAGGCTTTTTCCAGCGCATATTCAAAACAAGCGATGCCGATAAGGAATTGGAGCAGCTTCAGGTGCGCATGGCGCAGCTTGAGCAGGCGGCGGACGAAAACGCAACGCTCAAGGCCGAAAACGAGCGGCTGAAGAAGCTGCTCAATTACGTTGAAACGCTTGAAAATTACGATTATGTTACCGCCGTTGTAACGGGCAACAGCCAGGGCGTGTGGTTTGAAACGTTCACAATAAACGCCGGACGTAACAAGGGCATAGAAAAGGACATGAGCGTTGTGTGCGCGGACGGCTTGGTAGGCAGAATAATAGAAGTCGGCGCGAACTGGAGCAAGGTTACAGCCATAATAGACGCTTCAAGCGAGGTAAGCGTTATGGTGGAGCGCACAAGGGACATAGGCGTTGTGCGCGGCGCATTCAGCGCAACGGACGATAATCAGCTTGAGCTTTACTATCTGCCGTCGGGGTTCGACCTTGTGCCGGGGGACAGGATAGTTACAAGCGGCATGAGCAGCATATTCCCGAAATCGATAGTCGTGGGCACAGTATCGGAGGTCACGCGCCGCTCCGCGGAGGGCAGGCAGTCCAATGCCGTGATAGCGCCTGCGGTGGACTTCGGGCATCTTGAAGAGGTGCTGGTGCTGATAGAAAAGACGGGAGAGGAGTAGCCCCATGCGAAGGTTATACATAGTTATGGCTGCCGCCGTTGGGCTTTACCTTAATTCCGTGCTGTTTGCCCGCGTGAATATAAGCGGCATACGGCCGGACGCCATAATAGCGCTTACGGCGTCGCTCGGCGTGCTTTTGGGCATGAAGAAGGGCGCGCTTTTCGGGCTGATAACCGGCCTTGTTGCGGACGTGCTGTTTTCCCCCATGGTGGGCCTGAGCGCAATGGGCTATATGTTCACCGGGCTTGTAGGCGGCGCGTTTTATCAAAAATACTATGCGGACAATATAATAATACCCGCGCTTGTTGCGGCGGTGGGGGCAATATTCAAGGAATGCGTAATGGCCGCGGCCTGCGCCATCGGCGGGGCTGCATTCGGCTTTTTTGCGGTGCTTGGAACATATATACTGCCGTGCGCGCTGCTTAGCGCCGTTATGTGTATGCCCGTGCATGCGCTTATGCGCCGCGCGCTTGCGGGGCAGCTTAAGGCGGAGCGCACATATGAACACGACAGCCGCGCCCAGGGAGGCGTAAAATGAAAAAGCCTATATCCCGAATAATAATCATTTGCATCGTAATGCTCGGCATGATGGGCGCGCTTATATACCGCCTTGCCACGCTGACCATAGACGAGGGCGCAAAATGGGCGGAAACGGCGGACAGCCGCTCCATACAGACCATTGCCGTAAAGGGCGAACGCGGCAGGATACTGGATAGGAACGGCGTTGTGCTTGCGTACAGCGAAACGTGCTACAACGTTGAATTTTTGCGCAATGCCGATAACCGCACCAGCTACGATTCCGCCGTATATACGGAATCGCTTATAAAGGCGATAGATATAATTGAGCGCAGCGGCGGCGAAACGATAGACACATCCTATATAGTGATGGACGAAAACGGCGAAATAGCCTACGATTGGCGCATAAGCGGCGTTGAAAGCAGCGAGGCGATAGAGCGCGTCAGGCGCATAAGATACAAAAACTTCTGCGAGGGCATGTATATATCCATAAGGGACAGCGCTTACGAAAAGTACCCGAAAGACCCTTCAAAATGGAACATGGACCTTTGGCCCACGGCGGAATACGCATACAACTACCTTAGAAAAACATGGTATATTCCGGAGGAATACTCCTTTGAGCAGGCCAAAAAGATAATATCCATACGCCAAGAGGTGAATTTGAACAACTACCGCGCGTATGAGCCGATAACCATTGCCTACAACGTAAGCCAAGAGGTTGTAAGCGAAATTGTTGAACGCTCAAACGAGCTTGTGGGCGTGCAGATAGCGCAAAGCACCACGCGCGTATACCCGCGCGGGGAAACGGCGGCGCATATTGTTGGCTACCTTTCAAGGAATGCGGACACGGTAAGCGCGGCAAAGCTTATCGCAATGGGGTATACCCGTGCGCAGCTTGAGCCTTACTACCTAAAAAATGAGGACGGCACATATGTGCTGGACGAATATGGCGAGCATCAGATAAAGATGACCGACATGGGGTATTCGTATAACGATTATATAGGCGTATCCGGCCTTGAATACACCATGGAGGCGTATCTTACCGGAGCCACGAAGGAGCATCAGGGCAAGCGCGAGGTTGAGGTGAACAAAAACCGCAGCATAACGCGCGAGCTGTCCTATACGGAAGCAACAAACGGCAACGATGTTATGTCCACAATAGATATAGAGCTGCAAGCCGTGTGCCAAAACGCGCTCAGCTCGCTTATTGCCAAAATGAGGGAGCATGAACAGCAGCTTATAGAGGAGGACGCGCAGAAGCCCGAAAAGGATCAAAAATATCAGGGCAAGGACATAAGCCTTGCGTGTACGGGAGCAATAGTGCTTATGGACCCGCGAAACGGAGAGGTGCTTGCACTTGCAAGCTATCCTTCCTATGACCCGAACTGGTTCATGCAGGGGCTTACCAAGGAGCAGGGCGAATATCTTTTCGGCGACGGGGCAAAGGAAACCACTCCGCTTAGGAACAAGGCCGTATCCGCACGCTATGCGCCGGGTTCAATATTCAAGCCGCTCACGGGCGTTGCGGGGGTAAGCGAAGGCGTTGTTTCGATTGACGAAATAGTGAACGACCATGGCGACAGCGGCTATTATTACTTCTATTCCGTTGATGAAAACGGCAAAACCGTTGTGCAGAAGCAGGGCGCGCCGCGCTGCTGGAGCTACCGCAACCATTCGGCCCACGCCAACATAAATTTGACGCAGGCGCTCACGTTTTCATGCAACTATTACTTCTGCGAAATCGCCAGCCGCATGGGTATAGATAAGCTTAACGAATGGATGGGCAAATTCGGGCTGGATGCAAAAACGAACATTGAGCTGACGGGCGAAACCGCGGGCGTGGGCGGCGGGCAGAAGGTGCTTTTTGACAACGAGCTGACCGACGGCAGCGGGGAGCTGAACGTAACCGGGCAAAAGACCAGCCTGCCCATACTTATATACAACCGCATACGCGAGCGGCTGCGCGAATACGTTACCCGCCGCAGCATGGAAATAGACGAGCAGGCAATAAGAAAATGCGCGCTCAGGCTAATGATGCTTCAGGACGGCAAGGGCCTTGACGGTAAGGGGCCGGACATACGAAAGATTTTGAGCGACGAGCTTGGAATACCCGAAGGATACAGCATAACGCAAAGCTGGACAAGCGAGATAGTTACGCTGCTTAACGAAATACAGTGGAAGCCCACGCTTACCATACGCGCGGGCTTCGGGCAGGGCACAACGCTTGTTACGCCCATGGCCGTGGCGCGCTATGTAAGCGCCATTGCAAACGAAGGCACGGTGTATGACGCGAACATAGTTGAGCGCATAGTTGACAGGAACGGCAACCTGATAGAGGATAAAAACGCGGCGGTATATGCCGTAATAGGCGAGGATACCCCCGAATGGGACGCGCTGTGGGCGGCAGTAAAGCAGGGCATGGCGGGCGTTGTGTCCGCAGAGGATCACGGCACGGCGGGCGGCAAGTTTTCGCAGGAGTTTACCGAAAAATACCTTAACAGGATAGCCGGCAAAACGGGCTCTGCACAGGTTGGTACAAACTCCATAGATATAGAAAACACAAGCTGGTTCATATCCTATACCCCGCGCGAGGGCGAGGCGGAGCTTGTTATGGTTATATGCGTCCCCTCCGGCTATGCGGGCGTGTGGGGCGTCAGCGCGGTGGAGGAAATATATTCCTATTATTTCAATAAGCAGGATTCCGCCGCACCGGAAACGCTGGTGGATATAGG
>CABSAH010000020.1 GCA_902475645.1 uncultured Christensenellaceae bacterium
ATGTAGCATGGAGGATCATGTTTATATCTGCGGCGGAGTCATGAATGTCCATGAATATTTGAGTGCATTTGACGTTTTTGCATTCCCCTCTTTGCGAGAGGGCGCGCCGCTTGCATTGCTTGAAGCGCAGGCAAATGGACTGCCCTGCATAGTTTCGGACACAGTTCCGAGGGATGCCGTTATTTCAGATTTGGTACTTACACTTCCTTTAAAAGAAAGGGAGGCCTGGGTGGAAGCAATATGCACAGCTAAGCGACGGGGCAACACAGATTATGCAAATGTTGTCAGTAATCAGGGCTACGATATCCATAATACTTATACGCCGGTTTATGAAGCCTATCGTGGCAATAAAGCTTTGTTTGCCCTTTCTTTCGATGATGGACGCGCCGATAATTACTATGTTGCCGAAAATCTCCTTTCCCCTCGCGACATACCGGCAACTTTTAATATTACCTCAGGCTATGTAGATGGTTCTTGTCCTACAGCTTTAAAGCCAACCGAATGCGCGGCGATGACAGTGGACCATGTAAGAAAACTTGCGAATAGCCCCTTATTCGAGATTGCCCTTCATGGGAACAATCATCTTAATACGACAGATGATATTGCGGAGGGTAGAAGAAAAATGATAGAATGGCTTGAAAAAAGCCCTTTGCATCAGTTCGGTTTTGCAAGTCCCGGCTCCGGTATTGAAATCGGTAATCAGGAGTTTCTGTCAAAAGAACCTTTCAAAAGTGGAGTCTCCTATATACGAGTCGGATTGCGATATAAAACTGCATCCTCTATTAGAATTCTCGCCCGCAAGGCTGGACGCGTTATCCACACTCCCTTCCTCTATCGATTTGCTTATGCAGATACATTGATGGAGCAAAGCGATGGTAGGGTTATTTACAGCATCCCTGTGATGGGAGACATTACCACAAATCAGGTTATCGGTTTAATAAAGCTTTGTATTCGCCGCAGACAAGCAATGGTCTTGATGCTTCACAGCATTGAAGAGCATCCTTGTGATACATGGTCATGGCAGATGCAAAAGTTTCAAGAGCTCTGCGATTTTTTGGTTGATCAGAAGAAATCAGGTAACTTAAGAATTGTAACGGTTTCTCAGCTTTACAACGAAATTAGGTAACACTCGATGATCAACATCCTCTTTTTCATTGAATCCCTTTCCGGCGGCGGGGCGGAGAAGGTTCTGCTGAATTTGGTGAACGCTATGGATAGGACGAGGTTCGCCATAACCGTGCAGACGCTATATCCGGAGGAGAACGCGCGCAAGCTGGCGGAAGGTATTCGTTACAAATACTGCTATGCGAAAAAGAGCCGCCTGAACGATTTGCGTATGCGTGCGGAAGCGGCGGCGGGACTGACCTATCTGCTGCACATAAAGGATGATTACGATATCGAGACGGCGTATCTTGAATGCGGCTCAACCAAAATAATGGCAGGCTCCACCAATAAAAAGGCGTTGAAGCTGGCATGGGTGCATTCTGACCTGCAAAGCTGGACATCTCCCGACAGCTTCGCCGCTGCTACAAAAAAATATTACGCGCGGTACGATTTTGCCGTATGTGTATCTGAAAATGTTCGCAGAAGCTTTGAAAGGCTGTATAATGATACGGTTCCGGCGGTCACGTTGTACAATACGGTAGAGGATTTGAATATTATACAAAAGTCCACAGTACCTTTGCCAACGGATATATTCAAGCGAAAGCTGACCATTGCTGCCGTGGGCAGATTGTCCACGCCAAAGTGCTTTAGCCGCATGTTAGCTGCGCATAAGCGTCTCTTGGCGGATGGATTAGACCATGATTTATGGATAATCGGCGAGGGGGAAGAACGTCCCGCGTTGGAAGCATATATTCATGAAAACCACTTGGAAACATCGGCACGACTGCTTGGCTTTAGGGATAATCCGTATTGTCTTATGAAAGCTGCCGATTTATTGGTATGCTCTTCAAACTATGAGGGCTTCAGCACTTTCGTTACCGAAGGATTGATTCTCGGCAAGCCGATTGTCACTACCGATGTGTCGGGCATGAGGGAGCTATTGGGCAACAGCGAATACGGCCTTATTACCGCAAACGATGATGAGGCGTTCTATGAGGGCGTGAAGCGGATGCTCACCGAGCCGGGGCTTATGGAGCAATACGCCAAAAAAGCCGAAAGGCGCGGCGGGGACTTTAAGCGCGAGAAGCTGGCGGGGGCAACGGAGGCCTTTTTTGAGGCGGAGCTGCAAATGAAACGGAGAACGTAAATGGGCGTAAGCATCTATTACTATTTGGTCGCGGCGGTGCTAGGTTTCGGCATACTGCTTCCGCAGCGCGGCCGAAGGAGAAATATATATATTACGCTGATGGCAATTCTGCATGCCTTTGTATGCGGCTGGAGATATATGTACCTGACCGGCGATCTTATCAAATATTCCGGCCAGTTCATGCGGGTTTATCCCAACAACGGGTGGTTTAGCGAGCAGGTGTTCAACGGCGGGCGCAATTTCGGCTTCGCGTGGCTCTCAAAGCTGCTGTCTCAAATATCGGACGGCAACTTCCAGCTGCTGCTGGTCTTTATTGCCATTGTTACGGAGATTGCCGTTGCAATCATCATATACCGCTACTCCCCCGCGCCGTGGTTGAGCTACTTATTATGGAATTGCTTCGGCTTTTACATATTCGGCTTCAGCGCCATAAAGCAGGCATTGGCCATGGGCCTGCTGATGCTCGCATTCATAGGCATTATGGAAGAAAATCCAAAGAAGTTCCTAATCTGGACTATATTGGCAGGCTGCATTCACGTCCCTGCGCTGATTTTTCTTCCGGCGTATTGGATTGCAAAGAGCAGATTGAGTATCCATAAAATCATAATTTATATTGTCAGCGCCGTGCTGATTTACGTATTCCGTATGCAAGTCGTTGTATTTATCAGCGAATTCTATTATGAAGATGCTGTATATATTTTTAAGGATAGGCTCGGCGGACGGTTTATTATGATTGCCGCTCTTTTGGCCGCAGGAATCGGTCTGCGCGGTTCTTCGGGCATAAGCTTCACAAAGCTGTTCAACCTGATGGTCGTTGCGGCCATACTACAGATGTTCTCGGGCTTTGATAACATATTTACACGCCTGACGGACTATTATTTTCAGTTCCTGATACTTTACCTGCCCATGATGCTTTACCCCGAACGCGATAAGAAAATGCTCAACCGCTATCGCATACGGCATTTGGTACTGACGCGGCAGCAGCGCACGGCCGCAGTCCTCTGCGTGGTTTTGCTTGCATGCCTATATTACTATGCGACAAATCTGAATGTTACGATTGCAAATGAGGTGGATGACTACCTGAACTATCGCTTCTGCTGGGAGGTGCCCCAATGACATTCAGCGTTGTAATTCCCTGCTATAACTGCGAAAACACGCTTGAAGGAACGGTAAGCAGCATACGCGCATCGGGACTTACGGATTACGAGATACTGCTCATTGACGACGGTTCCGCCGACGGTACGGCAAAGCTTTGCGATGAGCTTTGCGGCAAATACCCCGAGTTTCGCTGTATCCATCAGAAAAACGCAGGGGTTTCCGCCGCGCGCAACCGCGGCATGGACGAAGCGCGGGGCGGTTATATATGGTTTGTAGATGCGGATGATACGGTAGATGCCGGAGCTCTCTCGTATGCAGCGGATATTGTTGTACGGCAGCAGCCGGATATGCTGCTGTTTGGCATGAGCTTTGATTATTACCGCCGCGGCAGGCTGTACCGCAGAGATAAGCTGGTGCCGCCTGCTGAAGGAATGCTGGCGGCGGAACGGATAAAAGAGGATTTTGGGGAATTCTACTCATGCAATGCACTGACTACCGCCTGCAACAAGCTGATACGTCGTGATATTCTCATAAACTCCGGCACGCGCTTTCATGAGGATATGATCCTGATGGAGGATTTTTTGTTTGTGCTGGAGCTGCTTCCGCATTGCCGGACGGTATATTCCCTGCCGGATGCAATCTATCGTTACAGACAGGCGGAGGATGAAAAGTCCGCCTATTATCGACTGCAAAAAATCGCTGATTTGGCGGAGTACATTCAGCCGATCGCCGATGGAATCTGTCGGCTTCAAATCCCGTGCGCGGAAGCGATAACGGAAAAAATATACGAAATGCTGCTTCGGCAAAGCATGGCATATGCGTCGCTAAGGCAAATACAGCGGCGGCTGGTGCTTCATCAGGCGGGAAAATATGCAGAAGCCCTTCCGTATAAGAACGCCTTTGGGATATGGATACATTACAGACTATCCCATATGCGGCATGAAACAGCGGTTTTTTTAAAGAGTAAATGTGCGCTTTTAAAGCAAAACTGCCCGTAAGTGGGGCGGGACACGAAAAACGCCGAGTACGGCGCAGAAAGGAAAGAATGAGGGAAATCGGATTAAAAGAGATGCAGCGGATAGAGCTGGATATCCTTCTGGCATTTGACGCACTCTGTAAAAAATACGGATTACGATACTACATTGACGGAGGAACGCTGTTGGGCGCCATGTGTTATGAAGGCTTCATACCGTGGGATGATGATATTGACATTAAAATGCCGCGTCCGGATTACAAGCGCTTCATATTGCTTGCCGAAGAACTGCCGATGCATATTCGCTTGGAGCTGCCGTCAAAGGAAAAATGTGAACACCTTTTTGCAAAGCTTACCGATGCCCGCACCCTGCTGATAGAAAACCCCGGTGCAGCTCAAAAATGCTGCGGCATTTATGTGGACATTTTCCCGATGGATGGCTATCCGAATGACGGGCGCAAGCGTGAAGCGCATTTGCGCAGACTGTCAAGACTTAATACGTTATTTCATATGTCGCTGCTGCATTTTTCTGAAATGAAGCATTCACACTCTTGGATAGCCAGAATAAAAGGCGTAATCTACGACAAGATATATTCCCCGTATTACCTGTTCCGAAGGCTGGAGGCTCTTGCCGAAAAATACGATTGTGAAAAATGCGCCTGCATCGGCCTGCTTACCGAAGGTAATCCCCAAAAGGAGTGCTTCCCCAAGGCATGGCTGGAGCCGGCTTCAAGGCTTGTTTTTGAGGGCCATGTGCTGCCTGCGCCCCGTGAGTATAGGAAGCACCTTCGTGCTTTTTACGGAGAGCATATCACCAATGCGGAATATTATCACAATCTGCCGGTAATTTTGCCGAATCATAATCACAAAGCATACTGGATTGACGGGGAAAACAAATGATGCAGCAGACAATCCCCGCCGTAAGCGTTGCAGTAATTACATACAATATGCAGCAATACCTTCCGCAGCTGCTTGACAGCATTTTGATGCAGGAAACGGATTTCCACTATGAGATTATTGTGGATGACGACAATTCACAGGATTGTTCCAGGGATATCCTATTGGATTATCGGCGGCGTTTTCCGGATAGGATAATACTGTCGCTGCGCAATCAAAATGTTGGCGGAAGCAGAAATATGTATGGCGTTTTGCGGCAGTGCCGCGGGAAATACATTGCAATTCTGGAAGGGGACGATTGGTGGGACTGCAAGGATAAGCTGCAGTACCAATATGACTTTATGGAGGCGCATCCAGAATACGTGGGAATGTACTGCAACAGCTGGGTGGAAACCTGTCTGACAGAAACGGTGCATCATCCGCGCAGAAGCATTACCGAGCCTATGGTGCTGACATATGCGGACTATATGAACTACCATTTTTTCGACCGCCTTCCCAACAGCACGGACACTGCCTTTTTTCATAATTTTTTTAAGGATGCGCCCGAGGAAGAGCTGGATGTGTTTTATAAGGCGCACAATATGGTATGGGATCAAAGTCTTGCCCTTATTTTATACGGAAAAGGCCCGGTCTATGTAGACCCGCGCATAGTCAGTCATCATCGCTCCATCGTAACGGACGAAGGAACAAATTATCAGTCATTGTATGCAAAACGCGACAATAAGGTCAGCGACGCTCGAATGTATGCTTGCCAGGAGGATTATATTGAGCATATATTGCACCGGAGCTGCACAAGGTTCTATAAGGTTCGCGGAATGCTGTTTGCGGAGGCTTTTTGGATAGCGTGTAAAAGCAAACGGAAGGAGGACCGGGCCAAAGCTCTTGAAATTTGGAATCAACGCCATAAAAAATGGCCATTGGTATTTTGGAGCATTGTATGGGGATGCGGCACGGTAAAGCGCAGAATAAAAGGAGTGATTAAGCATACCTAAGTTATCCGTAATTGTTCCGGTATATAAAGTGGAGCCCTACTTATGCAAATGTATAGACAGCATATTGGGGCAAACATTTCGGGATTTTGAATTGATTCTGGTTGACGACGGTTCTCCGGATAAATGCGGAGCAATCTGTGACGAATACGCCGAAAAGGATCCGCGCATTATTGTTATTCATCAGGCTAATGCAGGCGTCAGCGCAGCACGCAATGCGGGTCTTGACATTGCAAGAGGGGCCTATATAGGCTTCGTGGACTCGGATGATTGGATAGAGCCCGAGATGTACGATACAATGATCGGCGCAGCCGAAAGCACAGATGCGGATGCGGTTATATGCGGAATTAAATATATGCAGCCGGATAGCGGCGCATTTGAAAATGCTTTTGAGGGCAGCCGTTCCTACACGGGGAATGAGCTGCTTAAGGAATTATTCGGAAAACCGAACAGAGTTGGCGGCGGAATGTGCAATAAGGTTTTTCCCGCCCCTAAAATCGCCGGTATCAGGTTCCGAAATGATGTAGCAATAGCGGAGGACTGGCTGTTCTTATTTGAGGCTTTTTTACGGTGTGAAAGCGGCGTGAAAATACCGGATGCATTTTATACGGTTGTAGAGCGGCCGAACAGCGCTACACGGAACGAGAATGCGTTGATATTCACAGAGCGCTTGCTTGCAACCTCATTATCATTATTATGCCTATGCCGAAAATACGCTCCGGAAATTGAATATATGGCCGTGGATAAGTATTTGGATGATTGTTTACGGTATATTCCCTTGATGAAGAAATCGGGGCGGCAATATAACCGGCCCTACAAAACGGCCGTGATAAGAATTAAAGCACGTATGCTCCGCGAGATATTCAGGGCGGCAAGGCTTAAGCTTCTGCCCAAGGCAACGCTGCACGGCCACATATATGAATGGTTCAAGCTGTAAAGGAGCATAACTGCCATGAAACAACAATTTGACGTTGTTATCAAGCCAAAGTCGGGATGGTTTGATATCGATTTGAAGGAAGTTTGGAAGTATCGTGATTTGATATTTCTGTTCGTAAGGCGAAATTTTGTTTCGCACTATAAGCAGACGGTTTTAGGTCCGGCATGGGCAATCATACAGCCGCTTTTAACAACGGTTGTGTTTACCGTAATTTTCGGCGGCATTGCCGGGCTTGCCGCGGAGGGCGTGCCTTCATTCCTGTTTTATTTGAGCGGCACGGTGGCATGGACTTATTTCTCCGCCTGCCTTACGCAGACGGCAGATACCTTTACCGGAAATGCAGGCATACTCGGCAAGGTGTATTTTCCCAGAATTGTTATGCCCATATCAACCGTGCTGACGAACCTGATATCCTTTGCGATTCAGCTATTCGTATTCCTTGCGTTTGTGGTATTTTATTGGCTCAGCGGTGCTGTCGCCCCGAATGCAGCGGTATTATTGCTGCCGATTCTGGTGCTGCATATGGCAATGCTCAGCCTTGGAACGGGTGTTATAATTTCCGCGCTGACAACAAAATACAGGGACCTTAAAATGCTTGTGGGATTTGGCGTACAGCTTTGGATGTATGCAACGCCGGTAGCCTACGACATGGGGATAATTCCGTCAAAATATATGCCGCTTTATTTACTTAACCCCATGACGCCGGTAATCAACACATTTAGATACGCATTTCTTGGGCTTGGAGAGCTCAACCCGGTATACAGTATAATTAGCTGGGGTGTTACGATATTGGTTCTTGCTTTGGGTATTATACTGTTCAGCCGGGTGGAAAAAACATTTATGGATACGGTCTGAGGAAAAAAGATGAATGAAACTGTAATCAAAATCGAACACGTTTCCAAAGAATACCGCCTGGGCACCATCGGCGGCGGCACGTTACGCGGGGATTTGCAAAGCTGGTGGGCTAAAAAAAGAGGACGGGACGATCCGAATGTGCGATTGGATAATGCAGGAAGCGGCAGAGGCTCGGGCGAGCGGTTTCTTGCGCTGAAGGATGTTTCTTTTTCTGTAAATAAGGGGGAAACCGTCGGCATCATCGGACACAACGGCGCGGGTAAGTCCACGCTTTTGAAGCTGCTGTCCCGCGTTACCGCGCCCACAAAGGGAACAATCTCCTACAACGGCCGCATAGCCTCCATGCTGGAGGTTGGCACGGGCTTTCATCCGGAGCTTACCGGCCGCGAGAACGTCTATATGAACGGCGCGATACTCGGCATGACCAAAGCGGAAATCAGCCGCAAGTTTGATAAAATTGTAGAATTTGCGGAGATGGAGCGGTTTATAGATACGCCGGTGAAGCGCTATTCAAGCGGAATGTATGTAAAGCTCGCCTTCGCCGTGGCAGCGCATCTGGACAGCGAAATAATGGTCATGGACGAGGTATTGGCCGTTGGGGACATGAAATTCCAGCAAAAGTGCCTTGGTAAAATGGGCGACGCCGCCAATTCCGAGGGCCGCACCGTACTCTATGTCAGCCACAACATGAACACCATTCGCCAGCTCTGTACCCGCTGCATCGTTCTCGACCACGGCAGGCTCGTGTTCGACGGGGATACGGAAACGGCAATACGCATTTATGCCGACTGTCAGAAAAAGATGGAGTATCACTATGATTACCGCAATATACCAAGGCCCAAAGTGCGCAGCCTGAAGCTGGAGTTTCTTGAGCTGGATGTTCTGAACTCTCCGGATAAGCCGATTGCCGCCGGGGACTTTGTTTTTCTCAGGCTGCATTGTAGGGCTAATCATAATTTCGATAAGATGCTGCTGCGCTTTGAAATTATTGCTTCCGATAACACTGTTGCGGGAACGATGTTTTCACGAGAGCCGATAGCCCGGAAAAGCGGCGATGAATTCAGCTTGCATTTACAGCTGAACACGGCGCACATGGCTCCGGGAAACTATCGCCTTGACATGCTTGCATTTGAACGGAACGACTTTGGAATGCAGGATTTTGTAGACCGCATTGAAGGAGCGTTGCAGCTGGAAATTGAGAAAAAAAGCACCGGGGATATTGAATGGCTGCCGCAATACTGGGGGCATACAAGATTCAACGACATTGAATATATTGAGAAAATTCAAGGAGATCTACCATGAAGGGCATAATCTTGGCAGGAGGAGCGGGCACCAGGTTATATCCGCTTACTATGGTGACAAGCAAGCAGCTGTTGCCGGTGTATGACAAGCCGATGATTTACTATCCGCTGTCAACATTAATGTTGGCGGGAATAAAAGAGATACTTATTATTTCCACGCCTACGGATCTTCCGAACTTTCGCCGGCTGCTTGGCAACGGAAGCATGTTCGGGTTGCGGCTTTCATATGCGGAGCAGCCATCTCCGGACGGACTGGCGCAGGCATTTCTGATTGGCAGGGAGTTTATCGGGGACGAAGCCTGCGCTATGGTTCTGGGCGACAATATTTTTTACGGAAACGGCTTCGGCTCCTTGCTGCGGTTGGCGGCGGAAAATGCGGAATTAAACGACCGCGCCACGGTGTTCGGGTACTATGTAACGGATCCGGAACGCTTTGGCGTTGTTGCCTTTGATAAAAACGGACGGGCGGTATCCATCGAGGAAAAGCCGAAAAATCCAAAGAGTAATTACGCAGTTACGGGGCTTTACTTCTATCCGCCCCATGTCAGCGAAAAGGCAGAGCAGGTGGCGCCGTCCTCCCGCGGCGAGCTTGAAATTACCACGCTCAACGAGATGTACTTAAAAGAACGCCGTATGGATGTGCGGCTGCTGGGGCGCGGCTTTGCATGGCTGGATACGGGAACGGTGGATTCGCTGGCCGAAGCGACGGACTTTGTGCGCATGGTTCAAACCAGACAGGGCATTGAAATTTCCGCACCGGAAGAAATTGCCTATCACAACAACTGGATTGCACGGGATGCGCTCCTGAAAGCCGCGGAACGCTACGGCAAATCACCTTATGGCATACACCTAAAGCAGGTTGCCGAAGGGAAGATAAAATATTGAGAGGAGTGGATTGGGAATGACGCTGCTCGTCACAGGCGGCGCCGGATTTATCGGCGCAAACTTCATTTATTATATTATGAACGAATATCCGTCAGAACGGGTGGTCTGCGTGGATTGCCTTACGTATGCCGGCAATCTTTCCACGCTAAAAGCAGCATTAAGGCGTGAGAATTTTGCGTTTTATAAGGCTGATATTTGTGACAGAACCGCCATCTATACAATTTTTGAAACGGAGCGCCCGGACATTGTTGTAAATTTTGCGGCGGAAAGTCACGTGGACCGCTCTATCGAGTCGCCGGAGGTTTTCCTGCGAACCAATATTCTTGGTACGCAGGTGATGATGGATGCCTGCCGAATGTATGGAATCAGGCGTTATCACCAAGTATCTACCGATGAGGTGTACGGCGATTTGCCGCTGGATCGGCCTGATATGCTGTTTACGGAGGATACTCCGATTCGTACATCAAGTCCTTACAGTGCCTCCAAGGCTTCTGCCGATTTGTTGGTAGGCGCATACTTCCGCACATTCGGACTTCCGGCTACCGTTTCAAGATGCTCCAACAATTACGGGCCGTATCAATTTCCCGAAAAGCTCATACCGCTGATGATAGCCAATGCGCTGAGCAATAAACCTATGCCGGTTTACGGAAAAGGCGAAAACATACGCGACTGGCTGTATGTCGGGGACCATTGCCGCGCAATCGACTTAATCATCCGCCACGGTAAAGCAGGACAGGTGTATAACATTGGCGGCCGCAATGAGATGCGGAATATTGATATTGTAAAATTGATTTGCCAAAAGCTGAATAAGCCGGAAAGCTTGATTGCATATGTTGCGGACAGAAAGGGTCATGATATGCGTTATGCGATTAACCCTGAAAAAATTCATCGCGAGCTCGGATGGCTGCCCGAAACCGATTTTGCAGACGGCATAGAAAAAACAATCCTGTGGTATCTGCAAAACCGCGAATGGTGGGAAACCATACTTTCCGGGGAGTATCGGCATTACTATGAAAAAATGTATGGTGATTGCAGGGTGACGGCAGAGTGAAGGTATTTGTTACCGGCGTTGGCGGACAGCTTGGCCATGATGTAATGATGGAGCTGAACAGGCGGCGGTTGGTCGGCATAGGAAGCGGACGCGCCGCCTGTGGTGGGTTTAACGGTAGGCCTTCTATTGCGGATATGTCGTATGTACAACTGGATATTACCGATACCCCATCGGTACATAAAATCATGGAAGCTGTACACCCCGACGTGGTAATCCACTGCGCGGCGTGGACCGCGGTGGATAAGGCCGAGCTTACGGAAAACAGGAATGCAGTGCGTGACGTCAATGAGACGGGAACAATCAGCATTGCACAATGCTGCAGGGCGATTGGCTGCAAAATGATTTACATCAGCACGGATTACGTTTTTGACGGTCGTGGGGAGAGGCCGTGGGAGCCTGATTGCAGGGACTATGCGCCGCCAAACTGGTATGGTAGGACGAAGCTGCAAGGCGAATTGGCGGTTACCGCGCTGCTGGAAAAGTTCTTTATTGTCAGAACAGCATGGGTGTTCGGTGAAAATGGCGATAACTTTGTAAAAACCATGCTTGAGCTCGGTAAAACGCACGATAAACTCAAGGTGGTGGCAGATCAGATAGGAACGCCGACTTATACGCCCGATTTAGCGAGACTGTTGGTTGATATGGCCCAATCGGAGAAATACGGTTATTATCATGCCACCAATGAGGGGGGATACATCAGCCGATATGATTTTGCCTGCGAGATTTTCCGTGCAGCCGGGTATTCTACCAAAGTAATTCCGGTTACTACTGCCGAATATGGCCCATCCAACGCCGTCCGCCCTCTTAACGGCAGGCTGGATACACGTAAGCTTGCGCAGGCGGGCTTTACTCCGTTACCGGACTGGAAAGATGCACTGAAGCGATTTTTACATACATACAAGGAGAAGAATAATGGGACGAATTCAGGTTACAAGGTGTGAAATCGAGGGTCTGGCCGTTATTCAGCCGACGGTTTATTACGATAAGCGCGGCTATTTCATGGAAACATATAATCAATTGGATATGCGTGAGGCCGGATTTCACGCGGCATTTGTTCAGGATAATCAATCCATGTCAACCAGGGGGGTGTTGCGCGGGCTGCATTATCAGATAAACCATCCGCAGGGGAAATTGGTACGGGTCATTGCCGGGGAAGTATTTGACGTGGCGGTTGATTTGAGGCCCCACTCCTTAACGTTTGGGAAATGGCATGGGGAGATACTGTCGGCCGAAAACAATAAACAATTCTATATACCGGAGGGATTTGCGCACGGCTTCTATGTGCTCAGCGACACGGCTGAATTCGTCTATAAATGCACGGACTTTTATCACCCCGGGGATGAGGGAGGCCTGCGTTGGAACGATCCAAATATAGGTATAAAGTGGCCTTTGATACCCGGAACAACGCCGCTCCTGTCCGAAAAAGATAAGGCAAACCCATTTTTGTATGATGAACAGACAAAATAAGCAGCTATATATGCCTATGATTTTGGGCTTGCTGGTTGCCGCAGTCGGCATACTGATTTATAAATCCATGTTCGTGCTACACACGTCAAATTATACGGTCGCAAGCGAAAAAATATCAGAACCTGTACGCATGGTGTTCCTTTCGGATTTGCATTGCAGAAGCTTCGGAAGGAATAACGAATCATTGATAGCTTTAATCGCGGAGCAAAAGCCGGACGTTATCGCGCTGGTCGGAGATATGTTCGGCAGGGATAGCAGCGATAAAGAGATTGATGAGGTATGCCTTTTTATAAAATCCGTTACGGAAATTGCTCCCGTGTATTATGCGCTTGGCAATCACGAGAGCGATTATATTTCGGCAAACGGCACAGACGTAATAAAAAAGCTTAAAGAAACCAGTGCCGTATTATTGGAAAATGAGTATTCCGATATGGAGATTCGCGGTCAGCTGCTGCGTTTTGGCGGATCGGTTGGGCTTGCTTACCAAAACGAAACAATGATGAAAAGATGTTCGGCTTTCTAACCGATTTCTGCGCTGCAAATCAATTCAAAATCATGCTCAGCCACAGACCCGAAGGATTCTGTTTCGGTGAGGCGTGTGCAGTGTGGAATATAGATTTGATTCTAAGCGGTCATACCCACGGCGGGCTTATCAGGCTGCCCTTCGTCGGCGGATTATATGCTCCCATACAGGGATTCTTTCCGAAAGTATGCTATGGCGAATATAAATTCAATAATAACAGGATGCTCATCACCTCCGGTCTGGCGGGCTACGGCATCATTCCGCGCATAAATAATCCGCCGGAGATTGCTGTAATTGACCTTGTGCCGGAAAATTCCCCCGAAAGGTAACACGCATATGCCGGACACACAATTTACCACGCTGCTTCGCGGCTTTGTGCAGGCCGAGCCGCCCGCGCCGGACGGGACGTGGGATATACCGCTTTTGTGGCGGACGGCGGCGGAGCAGGGCCTTTTGCCGATTTTGGCGTATGAAAACAAGCGCCGCGGGCTGTTTTGCGATGAGGACGTATGCCGCCGGCTGGACGGGCTTCTCTACGGCGCGATAGCCGACAGCATCAACCGCCGCGTGGATTTTGAGGCTCTGTCAAGGCTTTTTACGGAGCATGGCATCGCCCATATGCCCGTGAAGGGCTATTATCTGTGTCGGCTGTACCCCGTGCCCGGGCTGCGCACGTTCGGCGATATCGACCTGCTTATTCATCCAAAGGACAGACGGCGGGCGCATGAGCTTATGCTGTCGCTCGGCTATGCCGCGGAGCAGGACTGGGAGCCTTCGTATTCATATATCAAGGATACGGAATACTACGAGATACATACAAACCTTATGGACGGCAATCTGGACGGCAGAGCCGATTTGCAGGCATACTTTAACGGCGCATGGGAGCACGCCGCGGCGGACGCGGGGCTTAGGCTTAGGCCGGAGGATGATTTTCATTTTATTTATACCGTATGCCACCTTGCAAAGCACCTGTATGCGGGCGGCGCGGGGCTTAGAATGTATTTGGACGCGGCGCTTTATATAAAGCAGAGGGACGCCTATCTTAACTGGCAAGCCATTGCTGAGGAATTCGCCGCGCTGCACATGACGGATTTTTTCCATACGGTGATGAACGCCTGCCGCGTGTGGTTCGGGACGCAAACCGTTTGCCCGCTGCCCGAGCCGGATGCGGAGGCGCTGGATAAGCTGCTTACATACACGCTCGATTCCGATTTGTTCGGCCATTCCCGCGACCATGCCGTAATAGCGCTTCGCAACAAAAAGGACGCCGCGCCGTCAAAGGGGCGCGTGCTTAGGCATATGCTGTTCCCACCGGCGGCGGATATAGAGGCGCGCTACACCTTTCTGCAAAACCGCCGCTGGCTGCTGCCGCTGGCGTGGCTTGTGCGCCTGTTTGCCAATTTGCGCTTGATTCCACGGCGGCTTAGCGAAATGAAGCAGGTTTCAAAAACGGATAAAAGCGGCGTGGAAAGCTATGATGACTTTATGCGCCGAATAGGGCTATAAGCATCGCTTGGCGCAATTCAACAGTGCAAAAGAAAAAAGAACCCGCACAAAGCAGGTTCTTTTTTTTGGTACCCGGTAGGGGAGTCGAACCCCTGTTCCCGCCGTGAGAGGGCGGTGTCCTAGGCCACTAGACGAACCGAGCACATAAATCTCACGGCAAGGGTTATTATACACAATGGTGCATATTTGTGTCAACAGTTTTTTTGCCGAACGCACAAAAACTTATGCGCGCGTTCGGCATGGGCGCGGCTTACAGCGCGGCCTTGAGCTTTTCGGCCAAATCAAGCCGCTCCCACGGCATGGCGGGGTCGCCGAAGTGACCGTAGGACGCGGTGCGGCGGTATATCGGGCGGCGGAGGTCAAGCGAGCGTATTATGGCCTCCGGCCTTAAATCAAAGCTGCGGCGCACGGCGGCAAGCAGCTTATCCTCGTCAACCGTACCAGTGCCGAACGTGTCTATCAATACGGAAACCGGCTCCGCAACGCCTATTGCGTAGGCAAGCTGCAATTCGCAGCGCTTGGCAAGCCCCGCGGCAACTATGTTCTTCGCAATGTAGCGCGCGGCATAGGCTGCGCTGCGGTCAACCTTGGTGGGGTCCTTGCCGCTGAACGCGCCGCCGCCGTGGCGCGCAAAGCCGCCGTAGGTGTCAACTATTATCTTGCGGCCCGTCAGCCCGCTGTCGCCATGCGGCCCGCCTATAACAAAGCGTCCCGTGGGGTTGACCAGAATACGCGCGTTGTCCGCAAGCAGCTCGTTGGGTATAACGGGCTTTATCACCTCGTTGTAAATGGCGTCCTTCAGCATGGCCTGCGTGGCATCCTCGCTGTGCTGGGTGGAAACAAGCACCGTGTCCACGCTCACGGGCACGCCGTTTTCGTATAATACGCTAACCTGCGCCTTGCCGTCCGGCTTTATGAAGTCCGCGCCGCCCCTGCGGTATGCAGCCAGGCGCCGCGTAAGCGCATGGGCAAGGTAAATGGGCATGGGCATATATTCCTCCGTTTCATCGGTGGCATAGCCGAACATCATGCCCTGATCCCCCGCGCCCGTTGCCATATCCTCCGCGCCGCTTTCCTTTGCTTCAAGCGACCTATCCACGCCCATGGCAATATCGCCGGACTGCTTGCCAAGCGCCACAAGCACCGCGCAGCTGTTGCCCGAAAAGCCCAGGGAATTATCCGTGTAGCCTATTTCGTTCACCGTGGCGCGCACAAGGGGGTCGATATCCACCTGCGCCTTGGACGTTATTTCGCCCATAACAAGCACAAGCCCCCTCGTTGCCGCACATTCGCACGCAACGCGGGAATACGGGTCTACGGCAAGGTGCGCATCCAGCACGCTGTCGCTTATAATATCGCAGACCTTATCGGGATGTCCCTCCGTCACCGATTCAGAAGTGAAAAGCTTTCTCATAAAAAATGAACCTCCGTTTCATATTCACCATCA
>CABSAH010000021.1 GCA_902475645.1 uncultured Christensenellaceae bacterium
TTTCGGCGGCGAACAGCTCGCGCGTTTTTTCGCCTATGTCAAGCCCCTGCCAGCCCGCGGGTATGGCGTTTGAAGCAACGGTCATATGCTCGGCATCGGCGGCGAATGCTTTGGCAACAACTGTATCAACGGGCAGCAGAAGCTTTACGCCCTTTTGCTTTGCGCTTTCCATAAGCTGCCTTGCCAAATCTATGCTTTCCGCATCCAGCAGCGAATCGCCTATTTCATGGCCCATGGCCTTGAAGAAGGTATACGCCATGCCGCCGCCTATAAGCAGGGTATCGCATTTGTTGAGCAGGTTGGTTATAACGCCTATCTTGTCCGCAACCTTTGCGCCGCCCAGTATAGCCACAAACGGCCTTTCCGGGTTTTCAAGCGCGCCGCCCATTATGCTCAGCTCCTTGCCTATAAGGAAGCCGGCAACCGCGGGCAGATACGCCGCAACGCCCGCCGTGGACGCATGGGCGCGGTGTACCGTGCCGAAGGCGTCGCTTACATATATTTCCGCAAGCGAAGCAAGCTTTTTGGCGAATTCGGGGTCGTTCTTCTCCTCCTCCTTATGGAAGCGGAGGTTTTCAAGCAGCAGTATTTCGCCATCCTTCAGCGCGGCGGCCTTCCTTTCGGCCTCCTCGCCAATGCAGTCCGCAGCAAAATATATGTTCACGTCCGGCAGCAGCTCCTTAAGCCGCTTTGCAACCGGCGCAAGGGAGAATTCCTTCTTAACCTCGCCCTTGGGACGGCCAAGGTGGGAGCATAGAATTATGCGCGCGCCTTGTTCAAGCAAATATCTGATTGTGGGCAGACTTGCGGTTATGCGCTTATCGTCGCTCACGTTCCCCTGTGCATCCAGCGGAACATTGTAGTCCACGCGGACAAGCACGCGCTTGGAGCGCACGTCAACATCTTTTACCGTCTTTTTCATACAAATAGGTCCTCCTTGCATGTCGTGATCCAAATCGTAAGGTAAACGCCTGCGTTTCCACCTATATTTTAACATATTATTACCGTAATGCAAATTCGTTAAATGTGCTTTTGCATTTTGTTCGTGCTGTGTTATAATTTTATGTATGAAAAAGATTTTTTTGCAGACCATTGCGGCCGTTGCCGCGCTTATGGCAATATTTATGCTCTCCGCCTGCGGAGCAAATAATGACGCGCCGGTTCTGTCGGACGCCAACCCTTCCGCCGTGCCCGACGGTACAGCCGCTCCCGATGCCGCGCCCGATGCAGCCGCATACGGCACTAATGCTGTGGCGCGCGTTACCGCTACGGCGGCGTATTCATATGCTGATAGGGACACGGCAAGGCTTTACGCCGCGATAGAATATAAAAACGAGGGCGACTGTCCAATCGTTATTTCAAACGTTAAGCTCAATGCCGCCGCCGAGGGCGTGAACGAAACGGCGGAGTTTGTGCCGGAGCTTAGCGAATACATGGTGCTGCTGCCCGGCGAAACGGGATATATTGCCCGCTGGCTTGGGAATACCGCAATACCGATAGGGGCGGATATAACGATGAGCGCGGAGCTTACCGCCGCAAAGCATGACGAGCGCGGCGCGCGCATAAGGGTTGACAATCTTTACGCTGCGGACAATTACCCTTCCGTAACAACGCTTTCGGGCAGGCTGACCTGCCGCGAAGGACATTCCTGCACGGCGAACATGATATTCATAGGCTTCTATGATGAAAACGAAAGGTTCATAGGCGCATGGTATTTTTCAAAGAACGCCCTGTTTGAGGGCGGGGACAGCAAAAGCTTTGTTGCCGACATGAACGATTTTCCCGTGGCAAAGCTTTCCGAAAAGGCCGCAGGCATACGCGGCATTGGCTTCGGCTTCGATTTTTAAGCGATAATAAAGCATACATATCGGCCCTTCCGCAGATAATAAGCAAAAACGGAAGGGCTTATTTATATATGAAAACAAAAAAGCTGCTGCTTATAGCATTAAGCATACTGGCATGCGCGGCGCTGTGTGCGGCGCTGTATTTTGCGTTCGTGTCCCCGCCGGGCGAAAACCGGCTTGCGGGCGCGCGGTTTGTAACGGCGGATGCATATGGAACGCGCCGCTGAACCGCGCCCCTGCTTCACCCGCCCTCCGCAGGAGCTGATTGCCCCCGGCGGCACGGGCTTGCCCAACGACAGGGAAAAAAGAGCGGGCGAAACGGGAATGAAGCAGAAGGCGGGGCATAATCCCTCCCCATAATGCCAATACTCTTTATTATTGGTTAATCGTTACGGCAAAGGAGGCTAAGAATGAAAAACGAACGTATACCCTCGGCAAAGGAAAGGGATTATCAGCGGCGCGTGAACGAGCGGATGCCCCGAAGCAAAACGCTTTCCCAATGCATACGCGCCTTTGCGGCCGGAGGAATAATTTGCTGCATAGGCCAGCTTATACACGATTTTGCAAAGCTTACGCTAAATTACAGCGAAGCAAACGTTGCCGCGTTTACGGCCATTGTGCTGGTGTTTCTGGGGGCAACGCTTACGGGCGCGGGCATATACGATAAAATAGGCGCGTGGGCGGGCGCGGGCAGCGTGGTTCCCATAACGGGATTTGCAAATTCGATAGTATCCCCCGCGATGGAGTTCAGGCGGGAAGGCTACGTGCTTGGCCTTGGCGCCAAGCTTTTTTCGATAGCGGGGCCGGTGCTTGTGTACGGAATAAGCGCAAGCGTGATAGTGGGCGTAATAACCTGCCTTATAACGGGGCGTTTTTAGCGGAGGAACGGCATATGCGCACAAAATGCAAAGGCAAATCCACCGTTTTTTTCGCTGACCCGCCGCGCATAATTTCGGGCGGCACAATAGTGGGCGACGTGGAGGCGCAAGGCCCGCTGGGCGGATATTTCGACATTGCCCTTGACGACGACACATGGGGCGAGGATACATGGGAAAAGGCCGAAAGAAAAATGTTTGAACACGCGGTAAGGACTGCGCTTGAAAAGGGCGGCCTTACCACCATGCAGGCGGACGTGCTGCTTGGCGGGGATCTTCTGAACCAGATAATATCCGCAAACTTTGCCGCAAGGGAGCTGGAAATCCCGTTCCTTGGGCTATACGGCGCGTGCTCCACAATGGCGGAGGGTATGCTGATAGGCTCCATGCTTATAGACGGCGGCTTTGCGGACAGGGTTGCCTGCGCCGCCAGCAGCCATTTTTCCACGGCGGAGCGGCAGTACAGATTGCCGCTTGAAATGGGCTCACAGGCCGTACCCACAAGCCAGCGCACCGTAACGGGCGCGGGCTGCGCGCTTTTGAGCGGCAACGGCTGCGGCGATAGGGGCGCGCTTTCAAGCGTATGCATCACGGGCGGCGCAATAGGCCGAGTGGTGGATTTGGGCATAACGGACGCGGCGAACATGGGTGCGGCAATGGCTCCCGCCGCAGCAGACACATTGAAACGCCATCTGTTCGATACGGGGCGCAGGGTTGAGGATTACGACTTGATAATTACGGGCGATCTCGGCTCCTTCGGCAGCGAGCTTTTTATAATGCTGCTTAACGATGCGGGCATAGACGCGGCGGCGCGGCACCTTGACTGCGGCAACATAATATTTTCCGCGGAGCAAAACGCCGTATGCGGCGGGAGCGGCTGCGGGTGCAGCGCGGTTGTTATGAACGGCTACATACTGCCGCGCATGGATGCGGGCGAATACGAAAGGATACTGTTCATGGCAACGGGCGCGCTTATGAGCCCCACGGCGGGCTTGCAGGGCGAAAGCATACCCGGCATTGCCCATGCGGTTGTGATAGAAAGGAGATAGGCAATGGAGCTTTCCGCATACATTTATGCGTTTATAATAGGCGGGGCGATATGCGTAATAGGCCAGCTTTTGATAAGCCTTACCCGCCTTACCAGCGCAAGGGTGCTTGTGCTGTTCGTTGTAAGCGGGGTGGTGCTTACGGCGCTTGGGCTTTACGAGCCGCTTGTGCGCCTTGCGGGGGCAGGGGCAACAACGCCGCTTACGGGCTTCGGCTATGCTTTGGGCAAGGGCGCGATAGACGCGGCGATGGAGGATGGGCTGATAGGCGCGTTCACCGGGGGCATAAAGGCCACCGCGGGCGGCGTTGCCGCGGCAATAGTGTTCGGCGCGCTGAACGCGGCCGTATTCACACCAAAGACAAAGAAGTGAGCAGAATACGGGATGCGGGAGGGCGAACAGGCAAGGAGCTGCAAGCCGCACTCCTTTCTGTTAAAGCACCCTAACGGCAATACACACTCTATCGTCCGCTGCGTCCACTGCGTCCGGAAGCCCCTATTTGTCTATGTTTTTTACCGGACGATGAGTGGACGATGAAATTTAGCGTCCGGTAGTGGGCAAAGCAGCACCGCCAAAAGCGTGCAAAATGGGCGTCCGTGAGGTCTTAAATGCCGAATAACCTGTTACAGCTCTGCTGTCTTATACACCGTAGTGACTAAATTTTAACAAACATAGGTATATAGGAGTAGTAAGTGGTTAAGGCAGTAGATGCGCTGCGCTTTCACCTGAGCGTGGCAACACGCCAAAAAGCTGTCCCTGTCGAGGGATTCGAGCCGAGCGCGTCCGGTGGACGATGAAGCGAGGGGAGAATCGGGCGGAATAGGGAGTGTTGCAAGCGATAGCGAAGCAAGACGACCATATTCCAACCAGCGTTGTGGCTGCGAGTGCAACGAGCAGACGGAGGGAGTCTAAAGAAGCTTACAGCACCTTGCCCGTTTCAACCCCTCAGTCGCCTTGCGGCGACAGCTCCCCGTTCGGGGAGCCTTTTGGGTGCAATCACCGCGCAAAAGCTGTCCCCGTTTACGGGGAAAGTGGCACGAAGTGCCGAAAGGGGAATGGCTCGGAGCCGCCGTGCGCCGTTTTTTACCGCCGCACAAGGTCTTACATTAAGCCTACCCTGAAAGGGGAGGTGGATTTTGCGAAGCAAAAGACGGAGGGGTTGCAGCGGGGCTTCTCCGTTTTCCGTCAACCCCTCAGTCAAGCCTTGCGGCTTGCCAGCTCCCCGTTCGGGGAGCCTTTTGCATTGCCTACGCACTGGACGCTAAATCTCATCGTCCACTCATCGTCCGGTAAAAAAGCCAGACAAATAGGGGCTTCCGGACGCAGCGGACGCAGCGGACGCAAGGGTGCATATTGCCGTTAGGGTACTTTAACCAAAGGGGGGAGGGAACGCCTTAAACCCGCCGCGCGCCGTTTTTCATCGCCACACAAACTCTCACATTAAGCCTCCCCTGACGGGGAGGTGGATTTTGCGAAGCAAAAGACGGAGGGGTTGTGCCGTGGCAGGCTTTGGGCTTGAGCTTATGAAGCGCATCACAAAATCGGCCCCCTATCAAGGGAGCCGATAAAGCTTGCTTTGGCCGAGGGGGGCGGTTATGCTCCGCCGGCCTATATTTGTTTAGTTCTGCTTATCCTCCGGCAGCAGACCCTTTCTTGTCAGGTCAATTTTGCCGTCGGGCTTAATGTCTATTACGCGGACGAGTATCTCGTCGCCTATGCTCACAACGTCCTCAACCCTCTCAACGCGCCTGTTGGCAAGCTTGCTTATATGCACAAGTCCCTTCTTGCCGGGCTTAAGCTCCACCTGCGCGCCTATGGGCAGTATGTTCACCACCTTGCCAAGGAACACCTCGCCGACCTCTATATCCTTTACGATATTGTCTATCATCTTCTTGGCGGCGGCGCTGGCCTCCTGATCGGGGGAGAGTATGAACACGCGGCCGTCGTCGTTTATGTCAATCTTAACTCCGGTGTCGGCAATTATCTTGTTTATGGTCTTGCCGCCGCTGCCTATAACCTCGCGTATCTTATCGGGATGGATGCTGAATTGCAGCACGCGCGGCGCATAGGGAGAAAGCTCCGCACGGGGCGCGGGCAGGGTTTCAAGCATCTTGTCCAGTATGAACAGCCTGCCGCGGCGTGCCTGCGCCAGCGCACGGGTAAGTATCTGCTCATCTATGCCCTTTATCTTAATATCCATCTGAATGGCGGTTATGCCGTCCTTGGTTCCCGCAACCTTGAAGTCCATATCCCCAAGGAAGTCCTCAAGACCCTGTATATCGGTCATAACGGCTATGTTGCCGTTGGCGGGGTCCTTTATAAGGCCCATGGCAACGCCCGCAACGGGCTTTTTGATGGGTACGCCCGCATCCATGAGCGAAAGCGTGCTTGCGCATATGGAGGCCTGTGAGGTGGAGCCGTTGGAGCTTATTACCTCGCTTACGAGCCTGAGCGCATAGGGGAATTCCTCCTCGGAGGGTATCATGGGCAGCAGAGCGCGCTCCGCCAGCGCACCGTGGCCTATTTCGCGCCTGCCGGGGCTGCGGACGGGGCGGGTTTCGCCCACGCTGTACGGCGGCATATTGTATTGATGCATATAGCGCTTGCCGGTTTCCTCGCTTATGCCGTCCAGCGTCTGCGCATCTTCAAGCGAGCCGAGGGTGGTTATGGTCATAACCTGGGTCTGTCCGCGGGTGAACACGGCGCTGCCGTGTACGCGGGGCAGCAGCCCAACCTCGCACCATATGGGGCGAATCTGCTCCATGCTGCGTCCGTCGGGGCGTATGCCGCGGTTTATTATCTTATCGCGCACTATCTCCTTGGTAATGTTGTAAAGTATGGCGTCAACATCCTTGGCGCAATCGGGGTCTATTTCAAGGAAATGCTCCGTAACCTCCTCCTTCACCTTGGCGCTGCGCGCTTCGCGCTCATAGCGTTCAAACGTATCAAGGCTCCATTCCACCTTGTCATACGCATAGGCGCGCACAAGCTCGGTGAACTCCTCGTTGGGCTGATATACGTTCACCTCCATCTTGGGCTTGCCGACCTCCGCCTGCATATTCTCTATGAAGGCGACTATTTCCTTTATGTAGCCGTGCGCAAACAATATGGCCTGGAGCATTTCGTCCTCGCTCAGCTCGTCTGCGCCCGCCTCAACCATCATAACGGCATCCTTGGTGCCAGCAACGGTCAGATGCAGCTTGCTCTTTTCGCGCTGCTCGCTGTTCGGGTTTATAATATAATGCCCGTCTATATAGCCTACGCTTACGGCGCCGGTGGGCCCCATGAAGGGCGCATCGCTTATCGCCAAGGCCGCGCTTGAGCCTATCATGGCAAGAATTTCGGGCTGCACGTCCTGCTCAACGCTAAGCACCGTTGCTATCACCTGAATATCGTTATAAAAGCCCTTGGGGAACAGGGGTCTAAGCGGCCTGTCTATAAGGCGGCTTGCCAGTATTGCCTTTTCGGAGGGGCGGCCTTCCCTTTTGATGAACCCGCCGGGTATTTTGCCCACGGAGTACATCTTTTCTTCGAATTCAACGCTCAGCGGCAGAAAATCCACGCCGTCACGCGGGGCCTTGGCAACCGTTGCGCAAACAAGCACCGCGGTATCGCCGCAGCGCATAAGCACGCTGCCGCCCGCCTGCTCGGCATACTTGCCGGTTTCGGCGGTAATTGTCCTGCCCGCCAGCTCCATTGAAAAAATCCTTTGCATTCGCTTCTTCTCCTTCTTATAGTCCATTTTTATTCATACCGTATTATTATAACTCATATCGCGCAAAAAAGCATCATCAATTTGCGCAAACCGAGAAAAAGAAGGGGAAAGCTTAAGCCTAACCGCACGCCCTACTCCACCTCGTATCCGGCGTCCGTTATGGCCTTGCGCGCGGCGGCCTCGTCCGCATTTTGGAATGTGGCCTGCTTGTTGGCAAGGTCAACCGTTATGTCCGTTGCGCCTATGCCCGCAAGGGCTTTTTCAACTGCCTTCTGGCAATGCTGGCACATCATGCCGTTCACTTTAAGCGTAATCATGTCGTTTTCCTCCTTGGTGATTGTAATATTATTATTCGCCACATGGGCGCCTTTTTTATCGTGTGAAGAATGGGGCCTTGTGTGCCTATGCGTTTTGCCCGGGTCAAACCGCCTTAGCCGCAATGCGTTCGTTACCACGGATACGCTGCTCAGGCTCATTGCCGCCGCCGCTATCATCGGGCTTAGCAGCGGCCCGCCGAAGGCATGCAGCACGCCCGCCGCAACGGGTATGCCCAGCGTATTATAGCCGAATGCCCAGAACAGGTTTTCCTTTATGTTTGTCATTGCCGCGCGGCTCAATCTAAGCGCCGCCGCAACGCCGCCAAGCTCCCCGCCCATAAGCACAATGTCCGCCGATTCTATCGCCACGTCCGCGCCCGCGCCTATGGCTATGCCCGTATCCGCCTTAACGAGCGCCGGTGCATCGTTCACGCCGTCGCCCACCATTGCAACGGTGTAGCCCATGGCTTGCAGCCGCGCCACCTCGCCCGCCTTATCGGCAGGCAGAACCTCGCTTCGCACCTCGTCTATGCCCACCTTTGCGGCAACGGCCTTGGCGGTGAGTGAATTATCGCCCGTAAGCATAACGAGCCTGACGTTCATTTCCTTAAGCAGGCGTATGGCCTCAACTGCATCCGGCTTTATGGCGTCCGCCACGGCAAAAAGCGCCTTCAGCTTGCCGTCCGCCGCCATGTATACGGGCGTTTTGCCCTCCGCGCTCAGCGCCGCCGCCCTTTCCTCCAGCGGGTTTGCAATGCCCCTTTCCCGCATAAGCCTTGCGCTGCCCATCGTTACGCATACGCCGTTCACCGTGCAGTCCACGCCGTGTCCCGCGCTGGCAATAAAGCCCTCCGCATCGGGAACGGCAATGCCCCGCCCCTCCGCCGCGGCAAGTATTGCCCTTGCAATGGGATGCTCGCTTTGCTTTTCCGCGGCAGCCGCAAGCATAAGCGCCTCCGCCTCATCCGCATCCGCCGTTATTATATCCGTCACCACGGGCAAGCCCGTTGTTACGGTTCCGGTCTTGTCCAGCATAACGGCGTTCACCTTGCCCGCCGTTTCAAGCGCGTCCCCGCCCTTTACCAGTATGCCAAGCTCCGCGCCGCGCCCCGCCGCAACCATTATCGCCGTTGGCGTTGCAAGCCCCAGCGCGCACGGGCAGGCTATAACCAGCACGGATATGAATACGCGCACGGCAAGCGCAAAGTCATGCCCGAATATTAGCCACAGCAAAAACGAAAGCACGGCCACGCCGCCCACCGCCGGCACAAAATACGCCGCAACGGCATCCGCCATGCGCGCAATGGGCGCCTTTGACCCCTGCGCCTCCTCCACCATATGCACTATGCGCCCAAGCGCCGTATCCGCGCCCACGCCCGTTGCCGTGAAAAGCACCGCGCCTTCGCCGTTTATGGTTCCGGCATATACCTTATCCCCCGCTTCCTTATCCACGGGCATGCTCTCGCCCGTAAGCATGGCCTCGTTCACGCTTGTGCGGCCGGATATTATTGTGCCGTCCACGCTCACCCGTTCGCCGGGCTTAAGCACAACCGTGTCCCCCGGCGCAACGTCCTTTGCGCTAATCTCCGTTTCAACGCCGCCGCGCATAACGCGCGCGGTATACGGCGCAAGGCTCATCAGCTTTTTTATCGCGTCCCCCGTGCGCCCCTTGGACAGCGTTTCAAGATATTTGCCGAACTGTATCAGCACTATTATCATGCCCGCCGATTCAAAATAGAGCGAATGTATGGCGTGCATATCCCCGTTGGCGATTTTTATAACGCCGTATACGCTGTATCCCACCGCCGCCAGCGTGCTTACGGCAATGAGTGAATCCATATTCGGGCTTTTAAGCCATATTGCCCTGAACCCGCTTCCGTAAAAGCGTCTGCCGGCGATAAGAATGGGTATAACAAGCATCAGCTCCGCCAATGCATAATTAAGCGCATTGTATTCGGGGTCTATAAAGCGCGGCAGCGCATGCTCCAGCCCCTTTATCATGGGCGCCATGGCTATATAGAAAAGCGGTATGCCAAATACTGCCGCAAATATCAGCCGCCGCTTCATAGCCTGCTTTTCGTTGGCCTTTTTAGCCGCCATTTCGGCCTTTGCGTTCTCCGTCAGGTCAAAAGGATTATACCCCGCGTCCTTAACGGCCTTCTTCAGCGCCGCCTCGCCCGTGATACCTTCGTCATATACTATGTTTGCGCGCTCCGCGGCCAAATTAACGCCCGCGCTTTCCACGCCCTTTACTTCCTTCAGCGCACGCTCCACCCGCGCGGAGCACGCCGCGCAGCTCATGCCGCCCACGCCCAGCTCAAGCCTTTTCATTCCTTCCTCCTTCCGGTAATGAAAGCTTATATACTGCATTGCCTGCCTTATTTTGCGTTTGCATATAAAATTATAGCAAATGTGCCTTGCTCATTCAAGCGCACGGAGAGCCGGTTTGATATATTTAACCTGATTTTCACAATCCTGCCCCGCTCTGCATAGTATAGGAGCAGCCAATAGATGCGGAGGTAGAAAGAACAATGGTAATTGCAAAAAGGACAGCAATGCTGCTGGCTGCGGCGGCGCTTATATGCGCGCTTATGTGCGGCTGCGGCGGGGAGGCCGAGCTTAGGCACGTTACGCTCAACGAGGTCACGCGCAGCGTATTCTATGCGCCGCTGTACTGCGCGGCGTCGTTGGGATACTTTGAAAAGGAGGGCATGGACGTTGAGATAATAACAAGCGGCGGCAGCGACAAGAGCATGACCGCCCTTATATCCGGCGATGCGGAGGTTGCCCTTATGGGGCCGGAAACGGGCATATACGTTGCCAATCAGGGCTTGGCGGAGCATCCAATGATAGTTGCGCAGATAACAAAGCGCGACGGCTCGTTCCTTATCTCCCGTGAAGCCGAGCCGGACTTCGATTGGGAATCCCTTCGCGGCCGCGCCGTTATAGGCGGCAGACCCGGTGGTATGCCATACATGACGCTGTGCTACGTGCTAAAGTCCCACGGGCTTGTGCCGGGGGAGGACGTGGAGGTAATAGACAACATACAGTTCCCGCTTATGGGCGGCGCGTTTGAAGGCGGCACGGGGGATTACGTAACGCTGTTTGAGCCTACGGCAAGCGAATTCGCCTCCTCCGGCAGGGGGTATATAGTTGCAAACGTGGGGCTTGAAAGCGGCGAGGTGCCGTATACCGCAATAATGATGAGCAGCAAAACAATTGCGGAGGAGCCGGACTTTGCGCTAAGCTTTGTGCGCGCCATATACAGGGCGCAGCAATGGGTAAAGACCGCCTCCGATGAGGACGTAGCCCGCGCCATGCAGCCGTTTTTCCCCGATTCCTCGATAGAAACGCTATCCGCCGTTGCCAACAGCTACCGCGCAACGGATAGCTGGATGTATTCCCCCGCCATGAGCGAAAATGCGTTCACCCGCCTACAGGACATAATAGAAGCCGCGGGCGAGCTGAGCGCAAGGGTGGAATTCAAGAGCCTTGTGGATAATTCCTTTGCCGATAGGGTAATGGGCGAATAGCCAAAAACACATAAAAGCGGCACAGCCCATCCCTTGGCCGTGCCGCTTTGGTTTTTCCGTATCAGCTCAATTCAAACATGCCCATATAAAGCTGATAGTATCTGCCGCGCTGCTTTATCAGCCCGTCATGGTCGCCGCGCTCTATTATTTCGCCGTGCTCCAGCACCATTATGGCGTTGGAGTTGCGCACGGTGGAAAGCCTGTGCGCTATAACGAAAACCGTGCGGTCCTTCATAAGGCTGTCCATGCCCTTCTCTATCAGCGATTCCGTGCGGGTATCTATGCTGGAGGTGGCTTCATCCAGTATCAGCACGGGAGGATCCGCCACCGCCGCGCGTGCAATGGCAATAAGCTGGCGCTGCCCCTGGGAAAGATTCGCGCCGTCCGCCGTAAGCACGGTATCGTAGCCCTGCGGCAGATGGGAAATGAAGTAATGCGCATTGGCAAGCCTTGCCGCGTTCACTATGTCCTCATCCGTTGCATCAAGCCGCCCGTAGCGTATGTTTTCGCGCACCGTACCCGTGAACAGATGCGTATCCTGCAGCACCATGCCCAACGAGCCGCGAAGCGACGCCTTCTTAATCTGCCTTATGGGTATGCCGTCGTATGTTATCTGCCCGCTTTGAATATCATAGAAGCGGTTAATAAGGTTGGTTATGGTCGTTTTGCCCGCGCCCGTGGAGCCTACAAAGGCTATCTTCTGGCCGGGCTTGGCGTAAAGCGAAACGCTTTTAAGCACGTCCACCTTGCCGTCGTAGCTGAACGTAACGTTTTCAAAGCGCACGTCCCCGCGCACGCGGATAAGCTCGCCCGTGGGCTTTTTCCATGCCCAAATGTCCGTGCGCTCACCGCATTCCTCCAGCCCGCCCCTTTCGTTTATGCGGGCGTTTACCATAACTATGTCGCCCTCGTCCTCCTCGGCGCTTTCGTCAAGCAGGGCGAATATCCTCTCCGCGCCCGCAAGCGCGCTAAGCACGTTGTTCGCCTGCTGGCTTATTTCGGCCACGGGCATTGAAAAGCTTCTTGTATACTGCAAAAACGCGCCCAGCCTGCCTATATCCGTTATGCCCGCCACGCCAAGCAGGCCGCCGCTTGCGGCAATTATTGCATATGTAACATGGGATAGGTTGTTCATTATCGGCCCCATCATGCTTGCAAGCGTGCTTGCGGCGGCGGTGTTCTTCCTAAGCGCTTCGTTCAGCCCCTCAAAGCGGGTGTTCACGGCCTGTTCGTGGCAGAATACCTTAACCACCTTCTGCCCCTCTATCATTTCCTCAATATAGCCGTTCACCTTGCCCACGCTTTCCTGCCGCGCCCTGAAATAGCGGCCGGAGCGGGAGGCTATCGCCTTTGTAATAAGCATCATAACGCAAAGCATAAGTATGCATATTCCCGTAAGTATGGGGTTTAGCACTATCATCATTGTGAATACGCCTATTATCCTTACGGCGCTGCTTATAAAGCTCGGCAAGCCCTGGCTTATCATTTCGCGCATAACGTCGGTATCGTTTGTGTAGGTGCTCATTATTTCGCCGTGCGTGCGCTTATCAAAGTAGCTTATCGGCAGCGTTTGCATCTTGGTAAACATTTCAAGGCGCAGCTTCAAAAGCGTTCCGGTGGATACGTTTATCATAAGGCGGTTATACATAAGCGTGCCGAGTATGCCCGCCGTGTACACAACCGCCATAACGGTAAGCTGACCTATAAGGCCCGTAAAATCGGGATTGGCGTTGCCTATCCACGGCACTATGTATTCGTTTATTATGGGAACCAGCATATATGTGCCGGCAATGTTTGCGGCAACGCTTACAAGAAGCCCTATCAGCACCAGCACAAGCTGGAGGCGGTACGGCCTGAAATACGTCAATATGCGCCTGAATGTGCCCTTGGCGTTTTTAGGCTTTGCAAAGCTCTGTTTTCCGTGTCCCGGCATTATTCCTCCACCCCCTTCTGCTGAGAATAGTACACCTCGCGGTATATTTCGCTGCGCTGCATCAGCTCCGTATGCGAGCCCACGTCGTCTATCCTGCCTTCGTTCATAATAACTATCCTGTCCGCATCCATAACGCTTGCTATGCGCTGGGCGATTATTATGGTTGTGGTATCGGAAAGCTCCTCCCTGAGCGCCCTTCTTATTGCCGCATCGGTAGCGGTATCCACCGCGCTTGTGGAATCATCCAGTATTATTATTTTGGGCCTTGATATAAGCGCACGGGCTATGCAAAGCCTTTGCTTCTGCCCTCCTGATACGTTCACGCCGCCCTGACCAAGCTCGGTATCGTATCCGTCTGGAAAGCTCCGTATGAACCCGTCCGCCGCGGCCGCGCGGCACGCCCGCTCTATTTCCTCATCCGTAGCGTCCGCATTGCCCCATTTAAGGTTTTCCTTTATGGTGCCGGAAAACAGCACGTTCTTTTGCAGCACCATGGATACGCTGCGCCTAAGCGTTTGCATATTGTATTCCTTAACGTTGTGCCCCGCAACCTTAACGGCCCCGCCCGTGGCCTCATAAAGCCTTGGTATAAGCTGCACCAGCGTGCTTTTTGCGCTGCCCGTGCCGCCTATTATGCCAATGGTTTCGCCAGAGG
Organism: uncultured Christensenellaceae bacterium; assembly: GCA_902475645.1. Lineage (GTDB taxonomy): Bacteria > Bacillota > Clostridia > Christensenellales > CAG-138 > Phil1. The sequence goes on from CABSAH010000021.1 coordinate 13,919, forward strand.
CTATTTTGAGATTTATATGCTCAAGGTTCGGGTTATCCGGATTGCCGTTATAGCTGAAGCATACGTCGTCAAACTCTATCGAGCCGTCCGCAACGGCAATGTCCCTTGCATCGTCGTCGTTAATGGAGGGCTTTTCCGCAAGCACCTCGGTTATCCTCGTCATGCTGGCGCGGCTCATAACAAGCATAACCATCATCATGGCAACCATCATAACGGCGCTGAGCACCTGCCCTATATAGCTTATAAAGCTTATAAGGTCGCCCGCTTGCAGCCTGCCTTCAACTATCTGCACCCCGCCGAGATAGCATACGGCAATCATGCATATATACACCATATACTGCGCAAGGGGCATTGCCACAACCAGCAGCTTTTCGGCCTTTACCTGATAATCCCTTACCTCATTTGCCGAAAAGCCGAAGCGTTCATCCTCGTAATCCCCGCGCACGAAGGCCTTCACAACGCGGATAGCCGTAAGGTTCTCCTGCACGCTGGCGTTCATGGCGTCGAACTTGGAAAGCATTGCCTTGAACCGCGGGAAGGTCTTTTTCATAAGTATGCATATTATAATTGCCGCTGCGGGCAGCGCGAACAGGAATACCACCGCCAAATCCGGGCTTATCCTTACGGCCATTACGGTTGCGGCAATCAGCATGAACGGCGCGCGAATGAACGTGCGCACGGACATCATATATGTGTTCTGAATGGTGTTCACGTCCGTGGTAAGGCGGGTTATAAGGCTTGCCGTTGAAAAGCGGTCAACATTTGCAAACGAAAAGCTCTGCACCTTTTCAAAAAGCCCGCCGCGCAGGTTCTTTGCAAAGCCCGCGCTGGATACGCTTGCAAACCTTGCGCTCAGCGCGCCAAGGCTAAGCGAAGCTATCGCCATAAGTATCATAAGCAGACCGCGCTGTATTATAAACGCGGTGTCCTTATTGGCTATGCCAATGTTCACTATGTCCGCCATCATGTACGGTATGCTCACCTCCACCAGTACCTCGCCTATTATTGTAAGCGCGGCAAGGGCGGATTTGAACCGGTAGCCCTTAGTGTAGGGCCAAATGCTCTTTATCATGCCCGTTCATCGTCCTCCATCCTTCTCAGTTCCTTCATAAGCTCGCTCATGGGCTTACCCGCGCCCTCCTTATAGAGGTTTTCGGCCATGCGGATATAAAGCTCTACCAGCTTTTCCTTATCCGCGTCGCTCATGCCGTCAAGCATTTCATCATGCAGCCTTTTGAATGCGGCCTTAACCTTTTTGTGGTTCACCCTGCCCTTTTCGGTCAGCTCAAGGCGCGTGCAGCGCATATCCTTTTCGTCGGCCGTTTTCATTATCAGCCCCGCGTTTTCCATGCGCCTTACGCTGCATGTTATGCTCGGCGGGCTTACGCCCAGCGACTCTGCGGCCTCCGCCTGCGTGCAGCGCGGATGCGTTTCTATGTAGTCCAGTATCGGCCCCTGCCCGCGGTGCGCATCCGTTCCGCGCAGCATGGTCTGTATTCGCATACGCCGTATCAGCTCCATTCTGTGCATGGCGTCGGCAACGCTCCTGTTGTCCATACCTCGCTCTCCTTTCGTAAAAATCCCATAAATACTATATTCTTTCGAATCGCTTAACCGCTTAATAGTTAACCGGCTAATCACTATTCGACATTTTATACATAAAACTTCGAAAAAACAACAAAAACTTCGATATTTTACAAAAAAGTCTTATTTTCTTGTTTTTATCGCCAAAAAATGTGGTTTTCTGCTAAATTCTTCCCCTATCGCTGCGGAAAATGCGGTGTTATGCTTTATACACGGAAAGCAAAATTTCCCACCGAATAGACATTATAGGAGGACGCATATGACAAAATTTAAGGTATTGATGGCGGATGGCAACCCGCAGATGCTCAGCATAATGAAGGAATACTTCACCGCGCAGGAGAACGTGAGCGTATTCGATGCCGTGACCGATGGCGTAAGCGCGCTGGAGGCGCTGCACAAGAGCCGCTACGACGTGCTGATAACCGAGCTTATAATGCCGCGCGCGGATGGGTTTGAAATAATGGAGCGCATTGCGGCGGGGCT